>CAYSYY010000012.1:8771-21022 GCA_964435265.1 uncultured Gemmatimonadota bacterium | reverse complement strand
TAACCTGTCCGTTAGCCTTTCCCGGACAGGTGACCCCCCTGTCCTACGTGAATTATGACCCTGCAAGTAATCGACAACGCGACCTGCACGTTTTGCGGCTGCGTCTGCGACGACATCCAGCTCCACCACGACGAGGTCCGCATCCACGAGGCGAAGAAAGCCTGCGTGCTCGGCACCGCGTGGTTTCTCAATCACACTGCCGAAAAGAAATACCCGGCGGCCCTCGTCGACGGTCGGGAGGCGACGCTCGAAGAGGCCATCGAGGCGTACCTGACCTGTGCCACGGTTTATCCGATCCCGACAGTCATGAATCCGCTCCGAGAGCTGTGGGCTGAGGTCCGCGGTGAAGGGGCGAATCTCGATACTGTCCTGGCGCAGCGGGCGGCCGCCCTGGAGGAATGGCATCCGGAGGGATCGTACGACGTGCCCTCTGACTGGACGGGACGGACCGTCCTGACCGAACTGTTCACCGGATCAGAGTGTCCCCCATGTGTGGCCGCCGATATCGCCTTCGAGTATCTGCTGTCTTACTATCCGCCGCAGATTCTGGCTGTTCTGGTCTACCATGAGCACATCCCCGGCCCCGATCCCATGACCAATCCCGATGCTGAAGCCCGCATGGATTACTACAACGCCCGGGAACGGATTATCGGAGGGGTGCCGACCGCGATCATCAACGGGACCGATGCCATCGTCGGCGGCGGGGGGGCCACCATCGCCAAGGCCCGGTACGACCGTTACGCCTGGTCGATCGAGAACCAGGCGCACGAGGCACCCGGCCTGGAACTCCTGCTTGAGAGCCGATTCGGGGGGAACAGGCTGGATGTCATCGCCGGAGCCCGGATCACCGATCCGGCGCTGCGGGAGAATGAGAACCTGCGCCTGCGGGTGGCCCTGGCCGAGCGTCTGATCCATCACGAGGGGGGCAACGGGATCACCGAACATGTTATGGTGGTCCGGCAGATGCTCGGCGGTCCTGACGGATTCCCCCTCGAGGTCGGCGGTCCGCGGCGCTCCTATGCAACCTTCCTGGATATCGAGACCCGGGAGACGGAACTGCTGGAATACCTCACCGACTGGGAGACCGAGCATGCCGACCGGTTCTACTCGAGTGAGGGTTTCACCGTGAAACGGCACGAGATCGACGAGTCCAACCTCGTTCTGGTGGCCTTCGTGCAGGATGATGACACCCACGAGATCCTGCAGGCGAAGGTGGTGGAGGTGCGATAATGTCCTGTTTCCAGGACAAAAAGATATCGGTCACGGCCGGCTGCGGCCTCATCGGCGTCAGTCTAATGTTGATGCCGCTGAAGATGCAGGCCCAGCGGACCACGGCGCACCGCGTGATCCGGTCCGAGATCGACGGTGTTCCCCTGGTCCGGACCGAGGGAGCGCCAAAGTACGAGGGACCGCTCTTCGCGATCGAAGATGACCTCGCCATAGGCCTCCCCGAGGGGGAACCAGAATGGCAGGTATTCTGGGCCAGCCCGTTCATCCTGGTGGCTCCCGATGGGCGGATGGTGCTGATCGATCACCGGCGCTGTGAGGTCTTCGTCGTTTCACCTGAGGGAGAACTCCTGGCCAGAACGGGCGGACCCGGCTCGGGACCGGGGGAATTCCGGCAACCGTGGTTCTACGACTGGGACATTCACGGCGAGGTCGTCCTGATCGACGACCGCGCTTTGAACCGGGCCACCCGTCTCTCGATGGCGGGAGAGCTGCTGAGCACCTTGAACTACGGCACGGTCATGGGCCGGGAGTGGCAGTACTTCTTCGCCCTGGGGAACGGACGGTATCTCGGGTATTCCCAGACCGGCGATGAGGTCCGGCATGTGGGGCAGCCATATGAGACAATCAAGCGGTTCTATTGGCTCGATACCGATCTCAATACCACGGGAGAGTTCATGGTCTTGCCGAACCGGACCGGCTTCGCGACTTCGGAGTACACCGGCTCCCAGATCCCCTATACCCGGGTAGTCGATATTGTGCCGTTTCCCGACGGCCGTCTGCTTTACCTCGAACCCGATATCGGACGCCTCACCATCATGACGGCCGAGGGCGAACCATTCATGCATATCGAGCGAGAGTGGGAACGGCCACGGATCTCCCCGGCCGAACGGGAAGCAGTGCGCCGTCGCTATGCCGAGAACGAGCAGGAGTACATGAGGCGGGTGGCCAACCGGATTCCCTTCCCGTCGCGTTATCCGGCATACTCCATCGCCTTCGCCGACGATCGGGGCCGCCTCTGGGTGGAGTACGTACTCGAACCCTATCCCGCCTCACGAACCGCGGATTATATGAAATACGATGTCTTTGGACCCGACGGCGTCTGGCTGGGTGTGCAGGAATTCACCTTCTACCCCCAGGTCATCAGCGGCGACCACGTATACCACCGGGGGGCCCTCACCGAAGACGGTTGTCCCGGTTTCCAGCGCTTCGACCTGCGCCCACTGGTACCGGAAGCCGCCGGGGAGGTGCGCCGGTCAGGCTTTCTTGAGACCTTCCGCGTTCTTGACGGCCAGGACGATCCCGGTGATGGGGGCGAAGAAGAGCCCCAGGAAGAACCAGCCCCAGACATTGCGCCCGGTGCCCTGGGCCCAGTAGGCACAGAAGATCCCGAAGAGGAAGTTGACGTATCCGACGGTGGCGTAATTAGCGTCCATCGTGATCACCTCCCGTGTGGGGGGTATGGAGTTCAGGAGTTGAATCGACCAGTTCCCCCCCGGCGGTGAGCAGGAACAGGCGCCCCGCTCCGGCCTCGACCGCAGCAGTGAAGACCTCCCGGCTGCCCCGGTCCTCCTCCCGGATCGCCCCCACGATCCCGAAAGTCCGGGCCGAGGCGGTCTCGTTGATCGCCACCACGAGGGTGTGTTCAGTGAAATCAAGGAGGTAGACGCCGAGCCCCTCGGGGGTTCGGGCCCGGAAACGGCCGCTGGCGGCGGCTCCGGCCTCGTGCATGGAGAGGGCGTGGTAGCAGCGCTGCAGGGCATTCGGTTCGGCCCACTCCAGGGGAAGGGCGTAGTGACGGATCCGTCCCGCACCGTATTCGATGATATCGGGCATGGCGCCATGATCGGCGGCATACCCGCTCTCAACGGCCTCCAGCGGGAAGCGCAGCCACCCTTCGACCTCGGTCCCGGGGGGATCGGCCACGGGCTCGACGAGCATGAGGGGGCGCCGATGAACACCCAGCCGTTCGGCCGGCAGGCCGGCGTCGTCGGCTTCGAAATAACCCGAGCAGTGCAGGGTGGCCCCGTCTTCCACGGCCGACAGGATATCGTGCCAGGCGTCGTCGCTGATCCCCGAGCAGGCCGGGAGGATGATCAGGCGGGGCGTGCCGAGCTGTTCGCCGGTGCGGTACTCCGAGACCATGCGGATCGGAGCGCCTCTGATCTCCACCAGGTTGCGAACGATGGTGCGGGTGGCGTCGGTCTGCAGGTTGCGGGGGCCGAACAGGCCGGAGAAGGGCACTACCACGGCGATCTCCGGTTCGACCGGATCGCGGAAGAGAGGCCCGTGCCGTGCGATGAAGGCCGCGAACTCGCGCAGGACCCGGTGTTCGGGCTTGTAGCTGCCGTCGGGGCGGCGCAGGCCGATGGCCGCTTCGTTGTCCGAGGGCATATAGGGGTTCACGTCGTAGACCCACTCGATCACCCCGAAGGCTCCGGCGGCCAGCACGGCGGCCAGTTTGCGCCCGAGCAGGTCGGCATAACCCTCCAGAGGACGCAAGGACTCACCTGAGAGCAGTTCGCGCTGCATGATGCCGGTTTCACTGACGAGCAGGGGCTTGCCAGTCCAGCGGGCCATGAGGGCATCCCAGAGCTGGGCGTCGTTGTTCCACCAGGTATGCATCGAGGTGAAATCCACGCCCCGGCCGTGGAAGAGCGGGGTGGGGCGCTCCACCAGCCCCCCCTCGTCCTGGCCGACCGTGACGGCGGCCGGGGAACCGGCGGTCCGGATCGCCGCCGTCATCTCCCCGACCCATTGCGCGAAGGCTTCCTGGGCGAAGTTCAGGTACTCTTTGGCCCGGTAGGGGCGGGCTCCGTCCATCAGCTGGAGTTCGGCGAAGTCGCCGTTGCGGGGCAGACCGATCGCTTCATCGGGGAGCAGGCGCCAGCGGGCCCGGACGGTGTCCTCCCAGGCGGTATCGTCGGGATCTTCAGGATTCCCGGCATAGCGCAGCTGCAGCCACTCCCTGAAGGCCGCCTGCTCGTAATCATCCCCGTTGGGACGGCAGCTCCAGAGCCGGCGAGGATTGGCGAAACTGGGTTCGTTGATCAGGTCCCAGATCATCTCCTTCGCGTCCTTGAACCGGGCCGCCACAGCCGAGATATACCGCTTCTGGGCGGAGATCGAGACCGGATCGAAGTAGGGGCTCACCCCCCCCCAGGCCGGGGGGGTGAAGGCGAAGAAGGTGAAGATGACGGGGATACCGTGCCGGCGGGCTGAGAGGTAGTAGGCCTCCAGGGCCCGCAGCCAGGCCTCGTCGACGCCGTCGCCGGCGCTCATGATGCGATCAAAGCCGGTCCAGACCCCGGTGCGGGTGATGTTCATGCCCAGTTGGGCCATCTCGCGGAAGGTGTCGTCCCAGACCGCCGCGTCCGGTTCGAAGAGGAACTGCCGGTGCACCGTATAGCTCATAACGGTGGAGCCAACTACTGGCTCAGGTATCCCGTTGCGCAGCATGGTATAAGCATCGAACGTTAATGTATCGCCGGAGTTGAAGAGCTCATCATCCATGATCCAGAAACCGGTCTCGGCCGGCTGGAACCGGTCGATCCGGGCCCGCAGGCGGTACAGACCCGGTTCGGTCAGCCGGGGCAGGGGCACGGGGACCGAACTCGCCCGACCGGCCTGTACCACGAAACCGCTGAGCCGTCGTTCCCGGCCGTCGGGCCGGATCAGGGTAAGCGACACGTTGACCGGGGTCTCGCGAATCGCACCGGCGTCGAAGAGACGCAGGATCACTTCGGGCTGTTCGCCTTCGTGGAAGCAGCCGTAAAGAGGATCGAGACGCGAATCGGTGACCGGCGCCAGGGCTTCGATCATCAGGAAGTCGAGCTCATCCCGGGCCGGCGGGGTGGAGAGCAGGCGGAAGACCCAGCGGCCGCCGGCGAAACGGCCTTCGAGCCGGTCGATCGCCAGCGCCCCGGCCGCGGCCGGGAAGCGCTCGTCCTCCCCGGCCAGATGCACGCAGGAGAGCGGCCGAACGATCCCCTCGCGGGGGCCATCGGAGCCGTCTTCGGAATCCACCCGACTGGTTTCGCTCAGGCGGGGTTCGAGGATCCAGACCCGGGCGTCTTCCGGCAGTAGCACCGCGGCCGGCTCTCCACCCTCCCGCTCGCACCATATGTGGCGGGCCCCGCCGATCGAGATCATGTATGTCCGGTTGAGGTTGAGCTCTTTGAGCAGCGATACGGTGGCGGGCTGCACGATGCGGTTGCCGGGAGGGCCGGTGACCGGGTGGGTGAAAGGTTCGCCGCCCAGGTGCAGCAGCCGTCCCCCGGCTTCGAGGAAACCGACCAGGGCCGGCCAGGCCTCGGCCGGAAAGGCCCCGCCGTGCCGCCATACCAGGACCCGCTCGGGGGTGAGTTCCTCGATCAGCTCGGTCACGCTCGTGGCTGCGATGACGTGATCACCCTCGGGGAAAGGCAGGGGGAGGTCCAAGCCGACCGCCGGGAATCCTGGTTCAGCGAAGATCAGGAACAGCGCCAGGGCATGGGAGAGCATGGAACGTGCGCCTCCGCCCGACCTACTTCAGATCCCTGATCCGCACCTCGATGCCGCTGCCGGCGAGCAGATCGACCAGTTCCTGCGTGTCGGTGTTCCCGTAATGGTACGGATACAGGATCCGCGGCCGGAAGGCCCGGGCGGCGTCGGCCACCATCGCAGGCGTCATGGTGTAGGGCAGGTTCATCGGCAGGAAGGCGATATCTATGCCGGTCAGGGCTTTCATCTCGGGAGTGTCCTCAGTGTCGCCCGCCACATATACCCGGGTATCGCCGAAGGTGAAGAGGTAGCCGTTGCCGATTCCCTTCGGATGATACGGATTATTGCCCGAACGCAGGTGCACGATGTTGTAGGCGGGCACGGCCTCGATCCCGATCCCGTATTCCACCCGTGAATCTCCGTTGGCCATGACGATACCGCCGGTTGCCCGGTCGGCGCAGGAAGCAGAGCATATGATCCGGGTGCCATCTTTCGTGATCTGCCCGATCGCCCGCGGATCGAGGTGGTCGGAGTGTTCATGGGTGACCAGGATCAGGTCGGCCTTGGGCATGACCGTGTAATCGCCTTCGGCGCTGACCGGATCGATATGGATGATCAACTCGTCCAGGCGGAACATGAGGGTGCCGTGGCCGATGAAGGTGATCTCGAGTTCGCCCAGCGAGGTGGTGAAGGTGTCGGACGCGTAGTTCTGCTGGGCGCAGGCGGCCGCGGCGCCTCCCATCAGGAGAACGCCCGTGAGAACGGGTACCAGTTTCATGAGCATGCCTCTCTCACCCCCCGGGGACATGACGGTAGTCCCTCAGTCGTAGGCCCTCCGGATCTCCTCGGTGGCCATCAGCACCTCCTGGCGCTCCAGGACCGGCCAGGAGGGCAGGTTCCGGTGCGCGGTGACGTATTTCTCGGGGATCGGATGGGTGCCCTGGACGACCGGGGTCCCGTAGCGTTCTTCGATGAAATCCTTGAAATAGTCGAGGTAGGGGCAGGGCGGATACCCCACCACCAGCCCCGTAGCCAGATGGATGGCCTCGGCGCCGTTCTTGATCATCTCTTCGGGGACGTACTCGACGTTGCCTCCGGGGCAGCCCCCGCAGGTGGTGTAGCCCACCAGCTCGAGGGGTTCGTCGGCGGGGTAGATCGCGAATCCGCCGGTGCGTTCACGCATCGAGCGCAGGCACTTGCCGCCGCCGCAGGTGTGGTAGCGATCGCAGATGATGATGCCGACTTTCATGTCTGTCCTCTCTCTGGTTGTCCGTCCGGCCGACGGTCAACGCTGCGCTTCGTACCCTGTCGCGTGACGTGACCCTACCGATACTTCCAACTCCTGGTGTCGGCCCCGGGTGGAGCGTTCCGGGCGATGTGGTCGGCCATGACCCGGTAGAGGCGGATTCCGGAGAGTTCGGGAGGGCTCCAGCCGTGCCCGCCCCGGGCTCCGAAGGTGAACGATCCGGCGTAGTAGGGATCGGTGGTGTTCTCCAGGAACGCCTCCAGGAAGTAGCATCCCACGTTCAGGTAGTAGTTGTCCATGTCGCCGGCGATGACGTGGATCTTGCCGACCAGTTTCGGCCCCACCTCGGCCCAGTTGGACTCGAGATAATGCCGGATGTCGTAGTTCTCGCGCCAGTACGCGGCTACGGTGGAATCGATCACCCCGGTGTACTTGTCGAAGAGCGGTTTGAAGTAGCCGTCGTCGCCGAGGGGGCCGAAGACCGCGCTCCAGATGTCGAGCTGCTCTCCCGAACGGCCGCGCGTGCCGCAGACCAGTTCGAACCAGTTGCGCTGCTGTGAGGTGAAAGCCACTTCGCCGAGGGTGTTGCGCGAGTTGGCGGTGGGCACGGTGTCCCACTCGAGGGTTTTGAAGAAGGCGTTCTCATCCTCGTAGATGTTGATCCCCTCGACATTGCGGAAGTCCACCGGATCGGGCGCGAACGACCAGGTGCCGCCGAAGAAATCGGGATGCCAGACCTGCAGGGCGAGTGATTCCCAGCCCCCGGTCGACCCCCCGGTCAGCACCCGCGCCCACGGCTCGCTGATGGTCCGGAAACGCCGTTCGATCTCGGGGATGAGTTCGGTCATCAGGGCGTCCCCGTAGGGCCCCACGTTGACCGAGTTCACCGCGTAGGAGTCGTCGAAGTAGGGGCAGGGGTGCTGGAAGGTCACGACCAGCATCCGCGGGAAATCGGGAGCGGTCCAGTCCCGGTAGGACCGGTTGCGCTCGGGGTTCTCGGGGGTGGTCTCGAATCGCATCGGCCCCCGGGTCGAGAAGTGCCCCTGAGAGTAGACAACGGGATAGTGCACCTCCGGATGCTCGTCATAGCCCTTCGGGAGCAGAACGGTGGCGCCGATGTACATCGGCTGGCCCCAGAACTCGGTGAGCAGGCGGCTCTGGATTCTGAAGCGCTTGACCCACTCGGTATCCTCGGGGAAGGGGATCTCGGGCAGGGCGCTCGAGAGCTCGATCCGCACGACGCCGCCCCGGGCCGGATCGATCGTGACCGGCTGCACCTCGCTCACCAGGTTGCCGGGCGAGCGCCGCCAGTTCTGCCCTTCCCACTGGTCCTGATGCATCCAGATCGTATGCCCGTCGGCCCGTTCGAAACGGGTATAGACATTGACCAGAGCCTGCACGTAGTACTCCCCCGCCGGTATGTCGACCAGGCGCTCGACCGGAGCGCCCAGGACGGATCCGTCGATCACGGCCCGCTCACCCGGCTGCAGGTCCTCCACATCCACTCCGAAAAACGGCGTTCCTCGCCGGCTCACCTGCAGGCGGGGTTCCCGCCGGTCCGAGCTCGAGATCATGATGAAGACCCGCCCGGTAAGCGGTTCCGAGCGAAGGGTTTCCGGAAAGGAGACCTCGAACCGCAGCCGGGTTCCGCCGGGCGGTTCGGTACACGATCCGATGAGCAGGGGCAGGATCACGAGCAGAGCCGGGAGCGCCGGCGCGATCCGGAGCCCCGTTCGCTCCGGCGCCCGGGAGCGTGAGCGGCTCCGGCGCCCGGGCGCAGATGACGGGAGTTGGCGTACCATGACCGGGAGACTCCTTGCCGAAAGGGAAGAGGGGAGCGCGCGGACGCTCCCCTCTTCAGGTGTTCTGAGGCACAGCCGGAGGCGGCGGCCGGTTCTTACTTCTTTTCCATCCACTCCGCGTATTCCCTGATCGCCTGCCACTGCCCCTCGCCGTGGAGCCGGGCTTCCTCGAGCACCTTGTGGGCCTGGCCGCTGCCCAGGTAGTGCCCCTCCCGGAAGGCGTGCACGGTCCGGCGCCGGCCTTCGCGCGAGGTGACCCAGCGGTACATGGTGGGCAGGGTGAAACCGGTGATCCCCATCGCCTCGCCGGCGAGGGCGTCGGGGTACAGAACGTCCTGCTCCCCGGGCGGGAGCATCGAGAAGAACTCGGCGCTCGAGACGTAGAAGACGTTCAGGTTGTAGCCGGCTTCGTCGAGCCGCGGCAGCACCTCCTCCACGAAGGTGTTGGTCACGCCGCTCTCCTGCAGCACCACGGTACCGTGGTAAGGCGTAGCGCTGCGGTCGGCGGTACGCATGGCGTAGAGCCCGTTGACCGCCGCGGCGACCGGCGGCAGACCCAGGGCGGCCCGGTCGAAGATCTTCTCGTTCGGACGGGTCACGAACGGGGCCAGTACGGCCGGACGCCGCTTGAGGCCTTCGATCACCATCGGCCACATCTCGTTGGGATCCCAGGGGGTGAGCGTGATCATCACCCCGGCCGGGAAGTTCTCCTGCAGCAGCTGCAGCGGTTGCGGATCGGCGTGGGTGGGACCGTCCTCGCCGGTCTTGAGACCGGCATGGGCGTTGACCATGATCCAGGTGCGGTAGGGCTCGCCCAGCAGCTCGTGACGGGCCTGCTGACCGATGCCGTGCAGGCGGGCGGCGATGTGCTGCAGGGCGGCTATGAAGGCGCCGTAACTCGAGCCTGCTCCGATGTTGGTACCGTAAGTCGACGCCCCCGCCATGAAGGCGCCCATGTTGTCCTCGCAGATCCCGCCCATCGCGAGCAGACGCGCTTCCGGATTCGTGACGGCATTGTAGAAACCGGCCGGGTAGTCGGCCGCCAGTTTCGAGATCGAGGTGGAATCGAGCAGGTCGGCCGAAGCGCCCACGAAAGCACCGCCGGTGCGGGCATTGAGGTGGCGCAGCACCTCGCCCAGGGCCGCCCGCAGGGTCTGCGAAGAGCCCGGTGCCCAGGTGCACGAATCGGGGATCGTCTCGGTCCGCACCGCGTCGGTGTAGATCACGCCCAGCTCGGGAGCCCCGGCCCGCTTCTTCCGGCCCAGGGCATCGAGCCGCCCTTTGGCCTCGCTCACGCGTCCGGCGAAGAAGTCGGCCAGCTCGCGGTTTGATTCCAGCACCGCGCGGACGACCATGAGCGAGTCGTAGTAGCACTGCTCGTTGGCCACCCCGTCACCGGCGTCGGCGGGCGGGGAGGGGAACTCCATCCCGAACCGGGCCGAGACGGGATCGAGTGTTTCGTAGTAATCGTCGCAGCAGTAATCGTGACCGGCGCCGTGGGACTTGCGCCCTTCGATGCCGTACTGCCACCCCTTGACGGTACGGTAGACGACCGCCGTGGGCTGGTCGTTGATCGTCTCCCGGGCCAGCCGCTGGGCGGCCAGCACGTGGCGGAAGTCGTGCCCCTCGGAGCAGAGGATGACGTTCCAGTCGTGCACGAAGCAGAACTCGGCCGGATCCCACTGCACGTACTCACCCGGCACATCGCCGTCGCGGCAGACCCGGTCGGAATCGATCGAGGCCTGGTTCCAGTCCACATGCAGCCGGGTGTTCCAGAGCTGGGCCGCGGCCATGGTGGCCAGGGCCTCGCTCACCCGTCCGGCGGTCATGCCCCCCTCTCCCTCGAGCACGTTCACCTGCGGGGCGGCGGCGCCGAAGGTGTCCATGGCGCCGAAGGCCAGCCCGAAGCTGGCCGGCACGCCCACTCCCGAAGCCCCGGTGGAGAGTTTGATGAAGGGGGTAAGCGGGGTGGGGTGGCCGTCGAGCGGCCGGGCCCTGAACTTCGCGAAGAGCGGGGTTTCCTGGGTCGGGTTGCGGCGGAATCCCAGCAGGTCTTCCAGGCGGAGCTGCAGTTTCTCATCGGCCGGAAGCAGTTCGGGCCGGGCGGCCCGCAGGCATTCGTTGCGCAGCGCCCACATGGCGTAGAGCCCCATCGCCTTGTGACCGGCGGCGTAGGAGATGAGATCGGCGTCGAGCCGCTCGGGATCGCCGATGTCGTAGGCCATGGTATCGAACAGGAGCGAGGCGACGATCCGCCCCGAGGAGATGCTCCCGCCCGGGTGGCCCGATTTCGGGACGAAGTTGTAGAGGATACCGCAGAGCGCCCGGTAGATGAGATCGTAGTCCTCGAAGAACCGGATCTCTTCTTCCGTTACGGGGAAGGCGTCGAGCTGTGATGAGATGTCGAGGTAGAGACCGCGGCGCGGGCCCAGAGCGAGCTTGCTGAAGGTCACGTTTTCCATGGGGACCGGTTCTCCCGTTGCAGATCAGGGTTCTCGATTTCGGGCGGGACCATGCTCCTCGCAAAGCCGCAACCAATATAGTCGATTGAGCTACCGGTTCACCTTAAATACAATGCAGTGAGTCGATTCCTTCTCGGATTCGCGGCCGTCGGGTCCGCGTCGACCGCCCCGGCACCTCATCCCGAGCGGAGAACAGCCATGAATCGCTTCAGCCGCATCTGCACCGCCGTCGTTACCGTCTCCGGTCTGGCCGTCGTCCTGGCCAACGCCTGTCAGACCGGCGGTCAACCGGGATCCCGGGACCGGCAATGGCTGCAGAACCACTATGCCAAGGAAGAGGTCAGGATCCCCATGCGTGACGGGGTGGAGCTCTTCACCGCCGTCTATCGCCCCAGGGACCGCTCCCGGACCTATCCGATCCTGATGCGCCGCACCCCCTACAGCTGCGCTCCCTACGGGCGGAACATCTTTCCCGAAGCCATCGGACCGACCATGGAGCTGGCCCGGTCGGGATACATCATCGTCTACCAGGACGTGCGGGGCTGCTGGATGAGCGGGGGGGAGTTCGTGGACATGACCCCCCACGTGCCTGAAAAGCAGGGCCCGAACGACATCGACGAGAGCTCCGACACCTGGGATACCATCGAGTGGCTGGTGAACAACCTCGAGGGGAACAACGGCCGGGTGGGGATGTGGGGGATCTCCTACCCCGGGTTCTACGCCGCGGCCAGCATGATCGACGCCCACCCGGCCCTGAAAGCGGTCAGCCCCCAGGCGCCGATCGCCGACTGGTGGTACGACGACTTCCATCATCACGGCGCCTTCTTCCTGCCCCATGCCTTCGGTTTCGAGCGTTCCTTCGGACAGGCCCGGCCCGAACCGACCACGCAGCGCAAGCCGCCGATCACCGACTACTGGACCCCCGACGGCTATGAGTTCTTCATGGACCTGGGGCCGCTGAAGAACGTCGATGAGCGGTACTTCCACGGCCGCATCGCCTTCTGGACCGCGATGATGGATCATCCCGACTAC
>CAYSYY010000012.1:0-8761 GCA_964435265.1 uncultured Gemmatimonadota bacterium | reverse complement strand
ATTTTTCAACCTTCTTGACGTTTTGGCGCAGGAGGCAGCTCATGTATTTTGATTATCCACTAGATGAGTTGAAACAATACCGCCCCGCGCGGATTCAACCGGCTGACTACGATGAGTTCTGGCAGGCCCGGAACATCGTGCCCCACCTGCACAATGTGGCACCGGCGGTGATGACGGTGGGGGGGTGGTTCGATGCCGAGGATCTTTACGGTCCGCTCGCCATCTACCGCTCGATCGAGGCGAAAAATCCAGGCATCACCAATGTCCTGGTCATGGGGCCGTGGCCCCACGGCGGCTGGGCCCGCGGCACCGGCGAGAGCCTGGGCAATGTGCATTTCGGCACTCAGCCCTCGATCTACTACCAGCAGCAGATCGAGTTCCCCTTCTTCGAGTACTACCTCAAAGACGAAGGCTCCCCCGTGTTCCCGGAAGCGTGGGTCTTCGAGACCGGTGTCAACCGCTGGCGCACCTTCGACGCCTGGCCCCCGGCCGCGACCGAGGTCCGGTATCTCTTCCTGCACCCAGACGGTGCGCTGTCCTTCGAACCGCCGACGGCGCAGGAGGCCGTATACGACGGGTTCGTCAGCGATCCGGCCCGACCGGTCCCGTTCACCGAGGAGATCTCGACCGGGATGACGCGGCCGTACATGACCGACGACCAGCGCTTCGCCGCCCGCCGTCCCGACGTCCTGGTCTACCGGACGCCGGTGCTGACCGACGACCTCACCCTGGCCGGCCCGATCGTGGCCGACCTGTGGGTGTCGACCTCCGGCACCGACGCCGACTGGATCGTGAAGCTGATCGATGTATTCCCCCCCGATGCCGAAGACTTCCCCGATCTGGAGCCGAGGATGCATACCGGCAGCTACCAGATGATGGTTCGCAGCGAGGTGATCAGGGGCCGCTTCCGCAACGATCCCTCCCACCCCGAGCCTTTCGAGTCGAACACGCCCACCCGGGTGCGGCTCCCCCTGCAGGATGTCCTGCACACCTTCCGGGCCGGGCACCAGCTCATGATCCAGATCCAGAGCACCTGGTTCCCGCTCGTGGATCGCAATCCGCAGACCTTTGTGCCGAATATCTACTACGCCGACGAGGCGGATTTCCGCCCGGCGGTGCACCTGGTCCACCACTCACCCGGATATCCCACCCGGATCGAAGTGGGGGTGCTGGGACCGGGTCGGTGAGGTTCCGTTAAGGCCGCGGAGGCACGAAACAGAAGAGAAAGAAAGACTCGCTGCGGTGGCCGTTCCGATCGATACCTGCCTGCTCGCCGTCTTTGTCTACATGACGTCATGCTTCCTGCTGGCGCTGGTGCGGCGTGACAACTCGATCGTGGACATCGCCTGGGGACCCGGATTCATCATGCTGGCGCTGATCTCGCTGTCCCACTCGGCGGCCGGCTCGGCTCCGCCGGCGCGGGCGGTCCTGGTGACGATCCTGGTCGCGGTATGGGGGGTGCGGCTGGCCCTGCACATCCTGATCCGCAAATGGGGGCGGGGAGAGGATTTCCGCTACGCGAAGTGGCGGCGGGAGTGGGGCCGCCGGGTGGTGCCGCGCTCGTTCCTGCAGATCTTCATGCTGCAGGGCGCCATCATGTCCGTGGTGGCCTGGACGGTCGTGCTGACCAACAGCCGCACCGGTCCGGGGCTGGGACTGCTCGATCTGGCCGGCGGCGTCCTCTGGCTTAAAGGGTTCATCTGGGAAGCGGCCGGCGACGCCCAGCTCCGGCGTTTCAAGCTCGACCCCGCCAACCGCGGACGGGTCATGGACCGGGGACTGTGGCGCTTCACCCGTCACCCCAACTACTTCGGCGAGGCCCTGATGTGGTGGGGTATCGCCGTGATCGGACTGGCCGTACCGGGAGGGTGGCAGGGTCTGGTGAGCCCGCTCATTCTCACCTTCCTGCTGCTGCGGGTCTCGGGAGTGCGCATGCTCGAGAAGGCGCTCGTCGACCGCCGCCCGGGCTACGCCGACTACCTGCGGCGTACCAGTACCTTCATCCCATGGTTCCCGAAGCGACCGGGGGCCGGCACGCAATCCGGAGAAGCGTCCGGATGAGCGGGGGCTTCCGGTACCGCTCAGGCGTGCTCACAGCCGGTGGCGAGCCCCTGGCGCCGCTGGCTGACGCCTACGGCACCCCCCTCTACGTTTACGACCGCCGGGTGATGGTCGAGCGGATCGACGAGATCCGGGGGGCTTTCGACCCCTATCCGCATCGATTGCTCTATTCGGTGAAGGCCAATCCCAACCTGACCCTGCTGCGCTGGTTCGCCAAGCAGGGCCTGGGATTCGACATCGTCTCGGGCGGAGAACTGGAACGGCTTCTGAGCGTGGGAGTGGACCCGGCTGCGATCTTCTTCTCCGGGGTGGGGAAGACCGATTCCGAACTGGCCGCGGCGCTGGATCACGGTGTCTGGCTCATCAATGTGGAATCGGTCGGAGAGGCCAGGCGGCTCGCCGCGCTGGCCGACACGCGGTCGTCGGAACGGGTCGGGATCTCGATCCGCATCAACCCCGATGTCGACGCCGTCACTCACCCCTTCATCACCACCGGCCGCCTCATCGACAAGTTCGGAGTGGACAGAGAGGAACTCCCCCTTCTGCTCGATCTGCTCGGCTCCGCCCCGCAGCTCGAACTGCAGGCCCTGCATATGCACCTGGGCAGCCAGATCCGGACGGTCGAGCCGTACCGGGCCGGACTCGAAGTACTGCTGGAGGTGCTCGATGCCGTACGGGGGCGCGGCTTCACTCCCCACCGGCTCAACCTCGGGGGCGGCTTCGGCATAACGCAGGAGGATATCGTCACCCCGACCATGGCCGACTACGCCGCCGCCCTGCTTCCCCGGCTGGCCGACCGGGAAGTGGAACTCATCCTCGAACCCGGACGCTACCTGGTGGGGGAGGCGGGCTGCCTGCTGACCCGCGTGATCGAGCTCAAACAACACGCCGGGATCGAGTTCGCCGTGGTGGATGCCGGCATGAACGATTTCCTGCGTCCGGCCCTGTACGACGTGTGCCATCCGATCAGGCCGCTGGAACCTCGCCGCGGCCAACCGCGGCCGGTCGACGTGGTCGGACCGATCTGTGAGACGGCCGACACCTTCGCCTGTAAGCTGCCGCTCCCGCCTCTGAAACCGGGTGACCTGCTGGCCATCACCCATACCGGAGCCTACGGCATGTCGATGGCCTCGACCTACAACACCCGCCCGCTGCCGGCCGAGGCATGGATAACCGCTCCCGGTGAGCACGAACTCATCAGACGAAGGGGGAGCGTGACGGAGCTGCTGCGGGCCGAGCGCGACCGGCCGCACCAGCCCGTCCCCCAGGAGGAGTCATGAGCTCACGCCCGCGCACCGCTCCCGACGTTCTGTTCACGCCCGCGGCCCTGATCGTCGCCGCTCTGCTCGTCACCGGCGCGGCGACTGCACCGCACGGCCCCGGGGGGACGCATCGGCGGCAGGACCGGCCGCCGGAGGCGGTCGACCTCTACATCCACGGCGGGATGGTGATCGACGGCACCGGCGCCCCGCCGAGGCGCCTCGATGTGGCGGTCACCGACGGGCGCATCGCCTGGCTCGGCACCCTGGATCCCGCGAGTGTAGCCGCCCGCCGCCGGATCGACGCCGCGGGCAGGATCGTCGCCCCCGGGTTCATCGACGCCCACTCCCACGGTGATCCCTTCGATACCCCCGACTTCGAGAACTTCCTGGCCATGGGAGTGACCACCATCACCCTGGGCCAGGACGGCTCGCACCCGGGCGGAGCCGACGTCGGCGCCTGGCTCGACCGGGTCGATGAACTCCGCCCCGGAGTGAACATCGCGCTGTTCGCCGGACACGGTACGGTACGCACCCTGGCCGGTGTACCCCTGGGCTCCGCCGCCACTCCGGCCCAGCTCGAGCGCATGGAGGGGCTGGTGGATGCGGCCATGGCGGCGGGCTGCTTCGGCCTGAGCACCGGCCTGGAATACCGGCCGGGGATCTTCGCCGGTCCGGAGGAACTGGCTGCGGTGGCCCGCCCGGTGGGCGCGCACCGGGGCATCGTGATGAGCCATATGCGTTCCGAGGACGATCCCCTCATCGAGCAGTCGCTGGCCGAGCTGGTGGCGCAGGGCCGGGCCGGCGGCTGCGGCGTGCATGTCTCCCATATCAAAGTCGTCTACGGTCACGGCGCCGGACGGGCCGGGGAGATCCTGGATCTGATGGTGCGGGCCCGGGCGGGCGGCGTGCCGGTCACGGCCGATATCTACCCGTACAACGCCAGCTTCACCACCATCGGGATCGTCTTCCCCGACTGGGCCAAGCCCCCGGCCGACTACGCCGAAGTGGTCGCGACCCGGCGCGACGAACTGGCCCGGGAGCTGCGCCGGGTGGTGGGCTACCGCAACGGGGCCGCGGCCACCCTGCTGGCCACCCCGCCGTGGCGGGGCCGAACCCTGGCCGAGGTGGCGGCCGGGCTGGGCAAACCCTTCGAGGACGTCCTGATCGACGATATCGGTCCCGGCGGGGCCAGTGCCGCCTACTTCGTGATGGATCCCGAGCTGCAGCAGCGCCTGCTCCTGGATGACCATGTCATGATCTCGACCGACGGCAGCCCCGACATGCACCACCCGCGCGGCTACGGCGCCTTCGCCCGGATCATCCGCGAGGACGTCGTCGAGAAGAACCTGTTCACCCTGGAGAAGGCGGTCTGGAAGATGACCGGCCTGACCGCGCAGACCCTCGGTCTGATCCGGGAGCGGCGGGGGCTGCTGCAGCCGGAGTGGGCGGCCGATATCGTCGTCTTCGATCCCGCCCGGGTGCGCGATGCGGCCGACTTCACCGAGCCCCACCGGCTGGCCGAGGGTTTTGATTGCGTCATCGTGAACGGAGTGGTGACGCGCACCGCCGACGGACTCACCGGCGAGCGGGGCGGCCGCGCCCTGCGCCACCTGTCATCTCAGGGAAGAGGAGGATTGTGATGCCCATTATCCGCCTCGCCATCGTCATCGGGTGTATCTCTCTGCTACTTCCTGACGGTATCGGGCCAGCCGTCTATCAATCGGGTGGCCACCGTTTCGAGATGCTCACTGAAGACGGTGTGTCGACGGCCGTGACCACCGGCGGCCCACGTTATGAGGGAGAACTCTTCACCTACGAACTCATCCTCACCCTGGAGCAGGATCCGAGCCAACTCGAGTCCCTGATCGCTACCGCCCAGGGCTTCACCATGACCTCGGACGGGCTCTACGTCGTCGTGGACAACAAGCAGGCCCGTGGTGGATCGTCGGTCGCCCGGCTGGTCGTATTCGGGCCCGACGGTCGGTACCTGCGCTCGATGGGGCAGGTCGGGGAAGGACCGGGGGATTTCCAGAACATGGTCCTCCAGGCCGTCCGGGGTGACACGATCGAGGTGTACGATCCGCGTTTCCGGCGGCTGACCCGCTACCGCACCGATGGCGAGCTGTGTGATATCATCACCGCACCGCCGGGCTTCACCCAACTGTTCCGGCAGCTCTTCAGGACCACCGCCGGTGACTTCGTGGCCATCAACATCCAGGACACCAATATCGCGATCGCGTTCGTGGAATTCTGGGTGGTGACTCCCGGGGGGATGGTGAGCGCTCACCACCGCTCCCCGGAGGTACGTAACTCTATACCGCTGGATATGGGCGGCGGTCAGGCGATGCCTTACCAGTATCCGTATCCCCCCATCCCGGCCGCCCGGTTCGTGCCCGGACGCGGGATCGCCGTGAGTGCCGGCGTGGAGCCGGTCATCGCCCTCTACGGCCTTGATGGGGAACTGGATAGCCGCATCAGGGTCGAGGATCTTCCCCTGGAGATCACCGGTGAGGATATCGCTCGGTTCGATGCCTTCTGGGAAGACCGCCTCGGCAGCATACCCGAAAGCGCCCGGCCCGATCTCAGACGGCAGCGGGACTCTCTGCGCGAGGCCATGCCCGCCCGGAAGCCTCCGTGGACTTATTTCCTCGTCGATGATCGGGGTTACTGGTGGTTGCGGGTGCAGAACGACCCGGATGTCTGGATGACCGGGGATCGGGAATTCACCTACCGGCTGCTCAGTCCCGGGGGAGAGTACCTGGGCATCACCCGGACACCCCCCACCTTCATACGGAACTCGTGGATGTACGGCGCTTTCCCCGTATCGGTCTCAAACGGACACGTCCTGACAATTGAAACAGATCCGGAAACGGGGGGGCAGCTCCTGAACGTCTACCGTCTCGTGCCGGCCGCCCGGAGTTTCAGCTACCACTAGCGAGTGAAGCGTTGGCCCTGCTCAGCCCGTGGGCAGTTCGGGATTCCGGATCGAGCCCAGATGCTCCGTGACCGCCTCGATGTATCCCGGCGGGAAAACACCGCCGGCTTCGAGCGCCGGTCGGTACTGTTTCAGGGCCGCCGCCACCTCCTCGAACGAATGCGGCACGGGGGTCGCCCCGCTCATGTCGGCGAGGCTGTAGGTGGCTTCGGTGGCGCGAAGGAGCGTGGCCAGGTCCTCCGTCTCCCGGCCCTGCATCAGAGCCTGGGCGGTGCCGGCCAGCACCAGATAGGGGTGGGCCGAACCATCGGGAAGACGGAACTCGATGGTGGGCGGAGTTACGATCCGGCCGGTGTCGGTCCGGGCCTGGATGGGGAGCCGGATCAGGGCCATGCGGTTGAATGAACCCCAGGTGACCGTATTGGGCGCCTCCTTGCCCTGCAGCAGCCGGGTGAAAGAGCCCTTGTCGCGGTTGCCGAAGGCCATCAGCGCGCCGCCCATCTGCACCAGCCCGCCGATCAACCACCGGCCTTCTTCACCCAGGTCGCCCTCCGGACCGAGTCCGAAGAGGTGAGCGCCGTCGCGCAGCGCCGAGAAATGGTAGTGCTGGCCGCTGCCGGCGTGGCCCCGGCGGATGATCGGATCGAAGCTGCAGCGCATACCGCAGCGGTGGGCCAGGTTGCGCAGCACCCACTGCACCAGGACGACGGCCTCGGCCGCCTCGGGCAGGGGGGCGAGCGAGAGCTCGATCTCGTGCTGCTCCCAGATGGTTTCGTCCCGGGCGGTGGCCGGCACATACCCCACCTCACTGTGCCCGTACTTGACCGGCACGCCCATGTCGCTCAGCAGGGCCATGGCTTCCCGGCGCAGCTTTTCTCCGAACACAAAGGGTGAGGTGGCGTGATAACCCTTGTCGTCGGCGCCGTAGATGTCTCCCGATTCGGCTCTCTTGCCCAGGAAGTACTCCGGCTCGCCCAGGGCCTGCAGGTCGAGTCCGGTTTCGATGCGGACCCGTTCATGGGCCCGGCGGACGATGGTGTCGGGCGACTGCGGAAGGGGCTCTCCGTCGCGGCCGTAGTGGCCGCAGAGAAAGGCCAGGGTGGGATGGGGGCTGAAGGGATCGAGGAAGGCGGTGGTGAGGCGGGGACGCAGCACCACGTCGGATGCACCGGCCCTGATGCCGCATCCCGCAAAGAGGCTGGAACCATCGGCCCGTTCGCCCCCTTCGATGATGTCGCGCAGATGATCGACGGAGCGGGGGGTGAAATCGAGGGTCTTGAGCCAGCCGTCGCCGCCCACGTGCATCAGGGCGACGACCCTGATGCCCTGATCGGTCACCAGGTCGATCATGTCCTCGACCGACCAGGCCCCTTCGGGCTTGCCGGTCAGGCGCTCGATCTGCCCCTTCGGAACGGGGGCGGCGGCAGGGTCGTCCGACGGCACGGGATTCGGTTGCATTCACTCCACCTTGGCCGGTTTCCCCGGGCACTCTGCAGCGGCAGCGGAGTGACAATCTGTGTATTGTGACACGACTTGTCCAGCGAACCCGGCCGAGGCGGTCGCGGCCGCTGAAAGGAGTACCGCCGATGAGGATCGCACTGGTTCAGCAGAATTCCGGCCACGACCATGCCGGAAATGTCGGGCGCGGCCTCGCGGCCCTGGAGCGGGCCGCGGCAAATGGGGCCGAGCTGGTCGCCTTCGCCGAACTCGCCTTCGAGCCCTTCTACCCCCAGGTGCGGCCGTCGGGTGACATACGTGCTCTGGCCGAGACGGTCCCCGGTCCGACGGTGGAGGCTTTCCAAACACGCGCCGCCGAGCTGGGAGTGGTGGTGGTGCTGAACCTTTACGAGCGATCCGGTGACCACTGCTACGATTCCTCGCCGGTGATCGACGCCGACGGGACCCTGCTGGGGGTCACCCGCATGGTCCACATCACCCAGTACGAGCACTTCTACGAACAGGATTACTACGCCCCCGGTGACGCCGGCGCGCCGGTTTATGCAACCGCGGCCGGAAGGATCGGGGTGGCCATCTGCTACGACCGCCATTACCCGGAGTACCTGCGGGCTCTGGCACTGGGCGGGGCCGAGGTGGTGGTCGTCCCGCAGGCCGGCGCGCTGGGGGAATGGCCCGAAGGGCTGTATGAGGCCGAGATGCGAGTGGCCGCCTTCCAGAACGGTTTCTTCACCGCGCTGTGCAACCGGGTGGGGGAGGAGGAACACCTCACCTTTGCCGGGGAGTCGTTCATCTGCGCCCCCGACGGCACCGTCATCGCCCGCTCCCCGCAGCTCGCCGAGGACCTGCTGACGGCCGATCTGGATCTCTCGCTCGTGCCCGCCTCCCACGGCCGCACCCTCTTCATGCGCGACCGTCGACCCGAGCTCTACCCTCAGTGGCTGGGGCGCTGACGGATATCCGGATCGGCGTCTGAGGAGCGTCGGCCGGCGGCGATGACCAGGGCTCCGATCACGGCGGGGAGCAGAACGTTCACTCCGTAGATCGT
>CAYSYY010000011.1:12603-21652 GCA_964435265.1 uncultured Gemmatimonadota bacterium | reverse complement strand
TGCCTGGCATCTTTGCCCAACTGCGGACCGCAGGTCAAGCACGTAATGGTCGAGTCCCCCATCCCTGCGAAGAGAGCCCAAGCGCTGGCCGAATTCGCCACCCGCGGCCTTCTGGTGTCTGGGCTTGTGGTCTTCCTGCTGGCTGGAGGCTGCACACAGGGCGAGCCCGAAACAGGGCTCCCCATGGGGATCGAGCTCGAGACGGCCCTCACGAACCCCGATGCGGTCGCGCGGACCGGTCAGTTCGTGGAGCTCCTCTCGAGAGCCCCCTCGAGCTCCGCAGCAAGCCTTCGAGACGCGCTCTTCGCTCGCAAGCCGCAACTCGACGATGTGGTCGTGACCCTCTTCGCCACCTGGTGGGCGCAGCGCGACCCCGATGCCGCCTGGCGGGACCCTGTGGGCCCGCGTATGCGGGGCCTGCCGCTGTGGATCCAATCGGTTGCGAGGAGCTGGGCGATCGCGGACGCCGAAGCTGCCCTGCAAGCCGCGCGGTCCTTCCAAGGACCCGCCGAGCACCGTGTGACGGGCCTGCTGGCCGCGATCGAGGGCGCGCTGGCATCCCCCCGAGCGATCGATTACGACGGGCTCTTCCGCGCCGCACAGCTGCTACCACCCGATCGATCGCGCTTCGACGCGCTCGAACTCCACATCAATCGGATGGTCGAGCGGGATGGGATCGACGCGACGATTCGTTTCGCGGAGGCGATGCGCGATGATCTCCCCGGGGAGGAACGGGCCGCCGGGAGGGATCTCCAGCCACTCCCCGGTCCGGGGCAGGCCGGCGATCACGCCGCGGGGGGTGGCCCACCAGACGGTATCGCCGCGGGCCCAGACCGCATCCACCCGGCCGCTGAGCCATCCCCGCGGGTGGGTGACCGGCTCGAGCCGCCCCTGCGGCCAGCCGCCGGACCAGACCAGGGCCCCGTTCTCGGTGGCCCACCAGATCCCTCCCCCACCCGAGGCGACATCCTCCACCCGCTGCAGCTCGAACCCGGGAAGCCGGGAGATGCTGTCGCCGGCCGCGACCGCGGCCCCGTGCATCGTCCCGATCCAGACGGCCCCGTCACCCGCCGCCAGAGCCGTCACCCGCGACTCGGGTAGCCCCTGGCCCCGCCCCCAGCTCCGCCAGCGTCCCGCGGCCGAACAGCGGGTGAGTCCGAGGTCGGTCCCCAGCCAGAGATCGTCCCCGGCCTGCGCCAGGGCGGTGATCCGGTCGCTCAGCAGACCGGGAGTGTCGAAGGCCAGGAGGTAGGTCCATTCACCGGTGCTCATCCGCCACTCGGTCAGTCCGCCGACCGCCAGGGGGTCGCCGTAACCCCCGGCCAGGATCCGGTCGCCGTCCACGAGCAGAGCCCGCACCTCGGGACTCCACAGACCGTGCGGGTGCATCCGCAGCCGGCGGGTCCGCTCCTGAGCCCGACCGGTACCCAGGCCCCAGGTGGTGATCCAGAGGTACCCTTCATCGTCGCTCCGGCAGTCGGTGATGATCGCCTCTTCCCCCGGAGGACCGACCAGCCGCCCGTCGGGGAGGTACTGGAACTCCGATCCGGCGAAGAGATTGTCCGGCAGAGGTTCGCGGAGCACCTCCGGGGGCGATTCGCGGGAGCTGCGGTGCACCTGACCGCTGCCCGGCTCGATGGTGACCTGGTCGGTTCCGGTCGAGTACACGAAGATACCGTCGGCGCTCATCCAGAGCGCTTCGGCCCGGCCTCCGGGCAGACCGTCGGCGGGGGTGAGCGGTGGTGTCCACCGGTCACGCAGCCGGTCGTAGAAGAGCACCCCGGCGTCGGTCAGCACCCCGACCCAGCGCGTTCCGGGCACGACCTGACGGGCGTAGCGGGTGACGGTGAACGATTCCCATTCCGACGGCTCGTACGCCGACTGGGCCCGCCCCGACACCGGCGTCAGGAAGAGGAACAGGAGACCCACAATGCTGGCCCGCGGCACGGTCACCGTCCGGGCAGATCCGGTCGGACGTGCCGGGGGGGCGGAACCGGCGCCAGACCGATCTCTATCATGGCCTCGTCCCAGCGCTCTTCCAGGCGCCGCACCGCGGCCGGTACGTCCACCCGCAGTCGACCGGTCTGGTCCGGCGGGGGCTGGGCCAGGACCGATTCGATCGCCTCGAGATACCAGGCTTTCCAGGCGTTCAGGATATCTTCCTCGAGGAAGCGATCTCCCCGGCCCGCTTCCAGGTTCCGGCGGGCGGTATCGATCCCCGCCTCCAGCCGCTCCCCCGCCCGCTCGTAGAGGAGCGTGAGCAGGCGCTCACCGGTACGCCGATCGGCCCGGGCGGTGATGTAGGCGGTGGTCGCCGCCAGCAGCGCGGCGGTGCTCATCAGGGCGGGATCGAGATGGTCGGGGGTGTCGAGCTGGGAGCGGTAGAGCGGATCGGGGAAGGACCAGATCCGCTGGGCCGGGATCCCCGCCTCGAGCAGGGAGGTGTGTTCGCTCCCCCCCTCGTAGGGGGTGGTGCCGATCCTCCCGTCGGGGGAGGAGCCGTCCAGACTCCGGCCCACTTCGGCGGTGAGTTCGCTCAGGTAGTGTCCCTCGAAGGGCCAGTACGGCGGCGGGGCGGCGCCCCAGGGGGTATGGCTCTCCGGGGGCCGCGTCCAGATGGCCGAGGGGTCGGGGTAGCGTTCTATCAGCAGCCGGTGCTCGGCCCCCGCGGTCCGGGCACCCACGAGCTGCAGGACGGTGGCGGAGTGCAGGTTTTCCACGACCTCGGGGCACTGTCGGGCCCAGGAGTTCACGCTCATGCCGGCGGCCCCCCAGATGAAGATGAGGGTGCGCTGGGGGTGTTCGAGGCGGCCTTCCCGGATGGCTTCGAGCAGGGACAGAGCCGCTTCGACCTGGGCCGCGGCCCCGCTGACATCCGAAGCCCCGGGGGCCGGTCCGGAGAGCGGGGCGATGATCGCAACCCCCTCCGCGTCCGCCCCGGTGCCGGGGATGGCGGCGATGAGGGTGCGGTTGACGCGTCCGGTGAGGTACCGGGCATCCACCACGGCCCGGACCGGCACCGATCCCCCGGCCGCTGTCACGGCGCGCTCCAGGCGCAGGGCGGAATCGACACTCATGGTAAAACCGAAACCCTCCCGCCCCACCACCCCGGCGGGCACCAGCTCGGGATGGGCGCCGGTATCCTGCCAGCCGGGCGCTGCGGCGCTGACCGCGCCCGCGGCCCCCCGTTCGAGGACCGCCGCCCGATAGATGTCGGCCAGCGGCCGGCGTCCGTAGACGATCGCGCCGCGCACGTTGATACCCGCATAATCCTGCGGGTAGGTGCCGTTGCCCAGGTTGTACAGGCGGGTGGCGAGCCCGCCCGGCGGAGTGGGACGGGAATTGCGGGCCAGGCTCAGGGGGATCTCGTCGGTATCGGCCACCGTGAAACCTTCCGCCCCGGTGACCTCGAGCCGCCCGCCGAGGGGGTACCAGACATCGACGCGGAGGGAATCCTCCAGTACCCGGGTATATCCCGGTGGAAGGTCGCCCGGATCGGTCCCGCCCCGGTTCGGAGGAGACTCGAGGGGGACGAAGCCGCCCGCGTGCAGCCGTGCGGCCACGATCTCCAGCGCCCGGTCGTATCCGGGGGTGCCGGGCAGACGCAGCAGCGGGGCGAGTTCATCGACCAGCATGCGAGCCCGGTCGCCCGAGATGCCGGCGGCGAGCCGGTTACCCTCCCTCACCCCGAGGGGTGGTTCGCCGGTGCATCCGGAGAGGACCATCACGAGCAGGAGGGCGGTGGCGGGGACCGCGGTCCGCGGGTATACCCGGCGATCACGATTCGGCATGGCGTGAAACTTGGAATCCCCCGCCGGAGGTGTCAAGACAGGGCTTTCCCGCTTGACCCCCGGAGGTGCGGCGTTCTCATTCCCAGCAGACGCGCGAACTCACCCGGACGCAGAGGCAAAGACCCTGGACGACCTCACCCCCCCACCCGAACCGGCCGCCCCCCGGCCGACGCGCGTGCCCTGGCACGCCCTTCCCCCGGAGGCGAAGGCGGCCATCAACCGTCGCAGCTGGTACCGGGCCGTCATCCTCTTTCTCCTCACCGTCTACACCACCCTGCTGGTCGGCGTCGGATTGCGCAGCGCCATCACCGATGCGCCGCTGCATCTCCCGGACGGCTGGATCTACTCCCTGCCCCTGCTCGTGATCCTGCTCTGCCATGAATTCGGACACTACCTGCTGGCCCGCCGCCACGGCGTGGCCGTCACCCCGCCTCACTTCATCCCCGTGCCTGAGTTCCTCGGTACGTTCGGGGCGGTTATCGCCTTCCGGTCCCCACTGCACAACCGCCGCCAGCTCCTCGACATCGGGGCCGCCGGCCCGCTGGCGGGGTTCGTGCCGAGCGTGATCGCGCTGCTGATCGGGTACGGTCTCTCGGAGGTGGCACCGGATCCCACCAGCGGTGTTTATCTCTCTTTCGGTGACAGTCTTCTCACGATCGGCCTCCAGCATCTGGTCCTCGGCCCCGTACCCGAAGGGTATACGATCTTTATCCATCCGGTCGGTTTCGCCGGCTGGGTCGGGCTCTTCGTCACGATGTGGAACCTCTTCCCTTTCTGGCAGTTCGACGGGGGGCACATCACCTACGCCCTCTTCGGTCGCCGCCAGTGGTCGTTCGGTCCGGTTGCGGTAGCCGTCATCGTCGGGCTGGGGATACTGGTGAACCCGTGGTGGCTGATCGCTCCGACCTTCCTGGCCGGCATCATCGTAGTCTGGAACGTGATCATACGGCTCATGACCGGGGTTGGTCTGAGGGTCTCCCCGGGGGAGATCTTCACCTCGATCCTCTCCTTCCGTTTCCTGAGGCACTTCCCCGTCCCCAACGAGGAACCGCTGGATCGGACCCGCCGGATCATCGGCTGGCTCTGTTTATTGGTCTTCGCTCTCTGCTTCATCCCCGATCCCATCCGCGCCGTGAGCTTCTGATACCCGGTGCACACAGAACGAGCCGCCCCCCGGACAGAGAGGACGGCTCTTCACGCGACCCGGACGGGCCGGGCGATGCGGCCGCTACTCGACCGCCGCCTGCAGCTCCTCGGCCAGGCGCGGGAGCACCTCGAGGACGTTCCCCACGAGGCCGTAGTCGGCCACCCCGAAGATCGGTGCTTCGGGATCGCGGTTGATGGCCACGATCACCTTGGCGCGCCCCATACCCGCCAGGTGCTGCATGGCGCCGGAGATCCCGGCCGCCACGTAGAGCTGGGGGGTGACCGTCTTGCCGGTCTGGCCCACCTGCTCGGAGTGCGGCCGCCAGCCGGCGTCGACCGCGGCCCGTGAGGCACCCAGTTCGGCGCCCAGTGTCCCGGCTACGGCCTCCAGCAGCGGCCAGTTCTCCGGTCCCCCCATGCCGCGTCCTCCGGAGACGATCCGGTCGGCCTCGGTCAGGTCGACCCGGGCTCCGGCGGCGGCCTGGACCGCCGAGCCCGTCTCCGCCACCGCGGGCGGGGTGACCTCGAGCGCTTCCACCACCGGGGTGAGACCCCGACCGGCATCGACGTCGAAGGCCTTGGGGCGCACACTCACTACCCCTACTCCGGAGGTGATCCGGACCTGCTGGAAGATCTTTCCGGCATATACCGGCCGGGTGAAGACGATCCCGTCGTCGGAGGCTTCGAAGCCGGTCACGGCGGCGGCCAGACCGGCCTCGAACGCGGCGGCGATTCGCGGCGCCAGATCCTTCCCGGTACTGGTGGCGGCCAGGACGATCAGGGCCGGGTCGCAGGCCGCGGCGGCCGCCCTGACCGCCTCGAGCCAGACCGCTCCGGAATACGTCGCCAGGTCGTCGTTATCGGCCGTATAGACCTTCTCGACGCCGTATGAGCCCAGGCCCGCGGCCTGATCGGCGATCCCGCTGCCCGCGAGCAGCGCCCGGCATTCCCCGCCCAGGGCGTCGGCCAGCCGGCGTCCCGCCCCGGCTGCATCGGCGGTAACGCTCCGCACGTTTCCACCCCGTGTTTCAGCAATGATCAGAACCCCGCTCGGCATTCCCGTTCTCCTTCCTTCCTCCGTCACCGTGTCGGCGTCTCCAGTCCTCAGATAACCTTCGCCTCTTCCTTAAGCAGCCGGACGAGCTCGGGGACCGCCTCAGGCCCCTCGCCCACGATCTTCCCGGCCGGCCGCGGTGGCGGAAGGGTCAGGGTCACGATCTCGATGCCGGCCCCGCCGGCTTCGGCCGCGCGCTCCTCGATGGTCTTCTTCTTCGCCGCCATGATCCCTTTCAGGGACGCATAGCGGGGTTCGTTCAGACCTTTCTGGGTGGTGACGACCGCGGGAAGCGCGGCCGAGATCTGCTGCTTCCCGCCCTCGACCTCGCGGGTGGAGGTCACCCGCCCGTCGGCTATCTCGAGGGTGACGACCTCGGTGAGACAGGGTCGGCCGAGCAGGGTCGCCAGCATCGGTCCCTGAGCCTGGGTGTCATCGTCGACCGACTGTTTACCGGTCAGGATCAGGTCGGCCTCGATCCCGCCCAGATACGCGGCCAGGGCCCGCGCCTGCTGCAGGGGGTCGCTCAGCGGTGCGTCCGTCTTCAGGTGGACCGCCTCGTCACACCCCAGCGCAAGGCAGTTCCGCAGGGCGCTGCTGATCCCTTCGGGACCGACGGCCACCGCCGTCACCCTCCGGGCCGTGCCGGCTTCCCTGAGCTGAACGGCCGCCTCGACGGCGTATTCATCATACGGATTCAGAACCAGCGTAACGTCCTGGTCCGCGATCTGCTTCCCCCCGGCATCGATCTTCAGCCTGGTGGCGGTATCGGGTACCTGCGTAATGCATACGACCAGATTCATAGCTGCTCCTCAACTGCCCGGGTATGTCCCGTCTTCATGGATCCGCCCGTCCGGCTGAGCGCGGCGGGCGCGAAGCGTTGGATACGGTAGTGACGGGCAGGGGAGTTCTCAAGCCGATTCTCCGCTCCCCGGTCTGGGGGCTGGCGACGGCCCGGGCCGGCGCCTATTTTCTCTGACCATGAGTCGTACGGGAATCCGCCTCCGGGGTCGCCGTGCCCCCCCCCGCCGCCTGCGGCCGGCGGGACTGTTCGCCCTGCTGCTCCTGTCGGGCGGCGGGGGACCGGTCCGGGCTCAGGCCATACCCCGTCCCGAACTCGAAGGGCTCCCGGTACGCCGAATCGAGATCGTGGGGCTCGAGAGCATGGATGAGGCGGTCGTACGCCGGCGCCTCGCGCTGCACACCGGCGGACCGTGGCACGCCGTGACCGCCCGTCGCGACGAACAGGCCGTTACCGGCCTCATGATCTTCTGGTCGGTGCGGATCATCCCGCTCCCCCGGCCAGATGACGCCGCTCCCCGGGAGGTGGATGTCGAGGTCAGGCTCGAGGAACGCTTCGGCTGGTTCGTCCTGCCCCAGATTCAGTACGAGGAGGAGACGGGCTGGTCTTTCGGCGCCGCCGTCGGGCACTTCAACCTGCTGCGCCGGGGCCACTGGCTCTACATCTCGGCCCTGGGCGGCGGTTCGCGTTACCTGAGTACGAGTTTCAGCAATTCATGGAACGGTCCCCGGCACGAGTCGTTCCGGATCGGCGGGGCAGCCGTGAGCATCGGGAACCGGCTCTATGGTTTCCGTGAAACCGGGGAACGCTTCAATCTCGAGCTGGGCCGTTGGGCCGGCCGCACCGGCCGGGTGGCGGGGGGGTTGGATTACCGCCGGGTGGAAGGAGTGTATCCCGGCTGGACGGGAGCGGCGGCGGGCACTCCCTTCGCCGAGACCATGCATGCGGTCTGGGGCCGGGTCGGCCTGGACACCACCGATCCCTGGACCTGGCCCCGGCCGGGGCACACCACCTCCTTTCTTCTCGAGGGCTACGGCGGCTTCCTCGGCGGGGATCTGTCCGGAAGCCTGTTGACCGCCCGCACGCTCCACCGCGTTATACTGGCTCCCCGCCTGCTGGCGGCCGGGTACGGGCTGGTTCAGGTCACCTCAGGCGACCGGCCCTTCTGGCGGCTGCTGCCGCTGGGGGGGATGAACAGCCTGCGCGGGTATGAGCTCGGCACCTGGCTGGTGGAGCGCCGCTGGGAAATGAGCGCCCAGATCGAGTGGCACCTCGTCCCGGTGCGCACCTTCGACCTCGGGGCCATGGGTGATCAGATCGTGGGGATCACCACCACCCTCTTCCTCGACGCCGGGCGGGGACAGGGCATCCGGCGCGCGCCCGATCCCGGCTCGGGGTCCGGGACCACGCCCACCCTGTACTCGTTCGGGGGCGGTCTGCTTTTCTATAACGCTCTGCTCGGAACCATGCGTCTGGAACTGGCCTGGCCCGGCGATGGAGGTTCCCCGGTGCTGGCCTTCGGCCTCGAGGCGAAATTCTAAATATTGTTAGCCTGCCGGGGGAACCGGCGATCGCTTTCAGGCCCGGACGATCCGCGCCCGCGATCCGCGTACACCTTTCAGCGTATTACGCGTATCGACCACCAGCAAGGCGTGATCCGTCACCAGGGCGTAGTCGATCCGGGTGTGGCCGGCGGCGATGACGACGGCGTCGTAGCCGGACAGAGCGGCTGCGGTGAGCTCGATCGACGTCCGTCCCGTCAGGTGGGGATACCGCCGGGTCGCCGGCAGAACCGGAACGAAGGGATCGTGGTAGTCTATCCGCGCCGCCCCTTCGTCCTTGAAAAGGGACATGAGCCGCAGGCCGGGCGATTCCCGGGTGTCGCTGATGTCCCGTTTGTAAGCCACTCCCAGGACCAGGATCGCCGCGCCCGCCAGCTCCTTCTCCTCGTCGGCCAGGGCCCGGGCGGTTTTAGCCACCACCCAGGCGGGCATGCCGGTATTGATCTGCCCGGCCAGTTCGACGAAGCGGGTCGGGAAACCGTACTTCGTCCGGGCGATCCAGTCCAGGTAGAAGGGATCGATCGGCAGACAGTGCCCGCCCAGCCCCGGGCCGGGGTAGAACGGCTGGAACCCGAAGGGCTTGGTGGCGGCGGCTTCGATCGTTTCCCAGATGTCGAGATCCATCAGGTCGGTCAGCATCTTCAGTTCATTAACCAGCGCGATGTTCACGGTGCGGTAGATATTCTCGAGCAGC
>CAYSYY010000011.1:0-12593 GCA_964435265.1 uncultured Gemmatimonadota bacterium | reverse complement strand
TTGGCCATTTCAGCCACCTCGAGGCTCGAGACCGGCACCGTCGCCGGGGTGATCAGGGAATACAGCGCCACCGCCCGGGCCAGATCTTCCGGACCCAGCCCTGAGACGATCTTGGGGATGCGGGTGATATCATGCGCTTCGTCGCCGGGATCCACCCGCTCCGGGCTGAAGGCGAGGTAGAAATCCTCCCCGGCGGTGAGCCCGGATTCCGACTCCAGGATAGGGCCCAGGACCTCCCGGGTCGTACCGGGGTAGGTGGTACTCTCAAGCGACACGAGCTGGCCCCGCCGGAGGTGGCGCCCCAGTTCACCGGCGGTTGACTCTATATAGGACAGGTCAGGTGTCATGACATCTGTCAGGGGTGTGGGGACTGCGATAACGATTGCAGTGGTGTCCTCCAGGATCTGCATGTCTGTGGAGAGCTTCACCGATCCGGTTGCGAGTGTGGCGATACGGGCCTCGGGAAGGTGGGAGAGGTAGCTTTTCCCCGCTGACAGCAGTTCGATCTTCCCGGCTTCGATATCCATTCCGGCCACCGGGCAGCCGGCTTCATGAAAGGCCAGCAGGAGGGGCAGGCCGACATAGCCGAGCCCGATGACACCCACCACCGGTTTCTCGTTTTCTATCATTCTCTCTGTCCCTGTGTGAGTACATGGAGGAGGATCCCACCGGCCACCGCCACATTCAACGAGTCCACCCCGGCGGCAAGGGGAAGGGTCAGGGCGGTTCCCACTTCGCTGAGCCCCTCGCCCACCCCCGCCGCCTCGCTCCCCAGGAGCAGGAGCCAGCGCGCTGCCCCATGGTCCGGCCGCGGTGTCGATCCCCCCGCTGCTTCAGCCCGGTAGATCATCCACCCGGCCGACTGTACTCCGCCGACCAGTCCGGCCAGGTCGGCGGTGGAAACCAGCAATGGAACCCCCAGGATGGCACCCGCCGAGCTGCGGATCACTTTGGGATTGGTCGGATCGACACTGCCCCGGCCGAAGAGGACGCCGCCGACTCCGAAGGCCAGCGCCGTGCGGACCAGCGTACCGGCGTTCCCCGGATCGGCCACCGCATCCAGAGCCAGGAGCCGCTCTATTCCCCGTAGCCGAAGAATATCCACGAGTTCACCCGGTTCCGGATCGATCCGGGGTGACCAGCGCACCATGGCCAGCAGCCCCGAGGGAGTCACCGTGCCGGCGACCTCGGTACAGCGCTGCGGCTCGATCGTTCGAGTCGCGATGCCCCTCTGTTCGGCCCGATCCAGCAGGGCGGCCGTCTCCGGCCGGCCGGCCGCTTCGGGGGTGACGGCGATCAGTTCGATCTCGGCATCGCCGGCCAGGGCGGACCCGACCGCCCGTACTCCCTCCACGACGATCCGACCCCGCCGGGCCCGTACCTGCCGGTGGGCCAGGGCCCGCAGGGCCCTGAGTTCATTGCGGCTCAGCGGGTTCATCGGCGGCCGGCTCACTGCCGACCGTAGGCGGTGCCTTGGCCGGGCGGGTGAGGCGCAGGTAGATCAGGGCCCCGAGCGCACCGAAGCCGGCGAACAGGACCATGGAAAAAATCGCCGATACGAACTGCATGGCAATCAGGGCCAGGCCGCTTTCGGGCAGGTGGGAGAGGAAGTCGAGGGCGCCGGAGGGGAGATCCTCGGGCAGGAACCGCTCCACGCGATCGAGCAGGCCGCTCACCGCCGGACCGACCGTCAGCGTCCAGAGCAGCTCGAGGGTGGCGCTGACCAGACCGGCGAAGGCCCCGGCCAGGGCTCCGGTGGCCGCTCCCTCGCCCTCGCGCTGGACCCGGGTACGGGCCACGATCGCAACCGCCACGGCTCCTGCGATCCAGCCCCAGAGGCAGCAGAAGCAGTTCAGCCAGCCGATCAGGGGGATGGCGGTGGCCAGCCCCCCGGCCAGTCCCCCCCAGAAGATACCGCGCAGTCTGTCTTCACTCAGCGTCATGTCTCATCCCCGTTATCGCAAGTGCCAGTGGTAGAGCCGCCGCCGCCCCGGTCAGGGCCCGGAGCGGTGAGGGAGAATCCCACAACGCCAGCAGGCTCCCGAGACCATCCACCGCCAGCGGTAGTATCAGCAGGTAAGCCACCCCCGGCAGACGCCAGCGCATCCCTGCCTGCCAGGCGGCCGCCCCCAGGAGTGAGAACCCGGCCAACCCCCCGTAGAACCCCGTACAGCGGGCGCAGACCGCCAGGGTCTGTCCCCCGATGATGAACGAACGCTGAGGATCCTGATGGCAGAGCGGCCTGAAGGCGAGCCGTACCGCCGCGTTCAGGAAGCAATCATCACCGACGAGCAACGCCAGCAGTATCAGCAGGAGCGGGGCAGAGAGCAGACCCGCCCAGAGAAAAGGTGACGGCTGTCTCCCCCGGAGCGATCCCCCGGCTCGTTCGCTCGTCTGCATGGCGCCAAGTCTAGGCTGAGGACGGTTGGGTGTCAACGGCCCGGTGTATCTCAGTTATGTGTGATGAGAAGTTAATTGACGCAAACAGGTGTGTGTAAGTGTTATTAGGCGTATATGTGTGTTCGCGTGCGCCGGCCGCCAGTGCGGCCGCTATCTCATCCACCTGGTGCCGGGTGTGCCACAGCAGCAGCGTGGCCGAAGGGCCGAGGGCCGGCAGGAGTATGGGAATGGCCCGGGCCGGAGGGGCCAGGGCGCGGGCGGTCAGGCAGTCGAAGCCCTGCTGCTCTTTTCGGGGAACGGCTTCGAACCGCTCACACCTCACCTGGATCCGGTCCGCCAGGTCGAGTTCCCGCACTGTCCGCCTGAGCCACTCCGCTTTCCGCTCACGGGCCTCGAGGAGGGTCACTCTCAGCCGTGGACGGGCAAGGGCAAGGGGGATCCCCGGGAGGCCCCCCCCGCTCCCCACATCGAGGAGGGTCGCCGCCTCCGCCAGAACCGGCGCCCGCAGGGCGAGGAGGGAGTCACCGATGTGCCTGGCGGGACCCTGCTGCAGGGATGCCGGGGAGATCAGGTTGATTCGCCCCGATGAAGCGCAGAGGTGGAACCAGAAACAGGAGAGCTGTGAAAGGGCACCGTCGTCCAGCTCGAGGTCCAGCGGGATCAGTGCGGAGCGGAGCTGATCGTTGAAGCGGAGATCATGTTTCACGTGAAACAACTGCCCGGCAGGTCCCCGTGGTGGTGCTAAGGTGTTTCACGTGAAACACCTCCCCTTACTTCCGCCTGCCCCCGGCCGTTTGTTTCCGTCCGCTTGCGCGGCCGGTTGCGGCACTTCCCGCCCGTGCACGCGGGGCGGTTTTACCGGCGGCGGTCTTTCCCGGGGTGTTCTTACCGGGGGTGTTCTTCCCTGAATCCGCTCCGGCCGGTTCGGGCTTCTTGTGTACCAGTTCGGTCTGGATGATCGAAAGGATGTTGAAGAGGGTCCAGTACAGCACCAGTCCGGCCGGGAATCCCTTGAAGAGGAAAAAGAACATGATCGGCATCATGATCGCCATGGTTCGCTGCTGCGGGTTCTTGAGCTGGGCGCGCTGCTGCAGGAGCATCGTAAGACTCATCAGGCCCGGCAGAACCATCAGCGGATCGTTCATCGATAGATCGGTGATCCAGAGCACGAAGGGAGCGCCCCGCAGTTCGATCGTGGTGCGAAAAACGATGAACAGGGCCCAGAAGACCGGCATCTGCAACAGGAGGGGAAAGCACCCGCCGAGCGGGTTGACCTTATTCTCCTTGTACAGGTTCATGACCTTCTTGTTCATCTTCTCCGGGTCGTCCTTGTACTTCTCCCGGATCTCCTGCATGCGCGGGGTCAGCTCCTGCATCGCGTGCATGCTCTCGTACGACTTCCTGGTCAGCGGGTAAACTAGAAGTTTCACCAGGATGGAGAAGATGATGAGCACGAGCCCGTAATTGTGGATATACTCATGCAGGAAGGTGAATAGGTTGAGAACGAATTTGCTGATGGGCTTGATGATGCTGAACCCGAAGTCCATCATTCCTTCCAGCCCGGCCTCATATTCCCTCAGGATGCTGTAGTCGATCGGTCCCAGGTACAGGAGTGTTTCGACCGTTCCCGTTCCCTCGACAGGCAGGGCGCGATCGGCCGCCAGTTCCATGATCGGCGGACCGGCTTCCCCGACTTCGCCGCTCAGGCGGGCGGTCCGGAAAGGATCACCGAGCGGAACCATCGCCGCCGTGAAGTACTTCGTTCTTATCGCCACCCAGTCCACCGCTCCGAAGAGCTGTTCCTCGGCATGCTCCCGCTTCAGTCGCGTTTTCTGTATGTCGCCACCCTGGTATCCGTAGAAGCCCGAATAGGTGACGTCTTCCCGGCGGCCCCGGTCTCCCGGCTCGGTGAAACTCAGCCCTCCGATCCAGTACAGCCGGTAGGCATCGTTCACGGGGGTGGTCGTGAAGCCCTGGAAGCCGTCCCTGATATTCACATCGTACCCATCCCCCCGGAACCGCATCACCCGCGTGATGATCCGGTCTCCGGCGAGGGTGCCCGTCAGGGCGAGAGTCGTTTCTTCACCCGGCGCCACCCTGATCGTATCAGCGGCGGGGGTGGTGAAGATTATCTCCAGTGCGTTGATCCTTTCATCCCCGAGCGGCACCTCCAGGACCGGTCCACGCGTCCCGTAGGGGATCATCTGTACCGGCGCCTCGCCTTCACGCCGGTAGTTCCGCAGCTGCCATCGCCCGATGACCGCCCCCCTGGTCGTGACACTCGCTGAATAGAGTGGTGTCATGACGGTGATGGTACGCCCGTCATCCGGGCCGGGGGCCCGATATATTGATTCGGACCCCGAAACATTCTCGCCGTGCCCGGTGCCGGGCCGCGCCGGTCGTGGTTCCTGCACCCGGGTCATGAGCGTGTCAACGGGCACCCGGGTCATGAGTGTGTCAACCGCCTGACCCGGCCGGCCGGGTGGTGTTTCGGTCCCGTAGAACCACCGCAGGTAGGTCGGCATCAGCAGCAGGATGACACCTATGATCAGCAGGGCGACGATGGTTCGACGGTCGTTCATCCGCGGTTCTCGGGCTCGGGTACGGGATCATATCCACCCCGGGACCAGGGCCCGCACCGCACGATCCTCCACAGGCTCAGCAGCGAGCCCCGCAGCGGTCCGTGCCGGTTAAGTGCTTCCAGGGTGTAGATTGAGCAGGTCGGTTGGAAACGGCAGTGCGCTCCGAGCAGGGGTGAGATGGCGACCCGATAGATCTGGATGGGAACCTGGATGACTCTAACGATCCAGTTTCTCCGCGATCCGCCGGAAGGATTCTCTGAGCTCCGTGAAGTCCGCCTCAACGGCGCCCGCCTTTGCGATGATGAGAAAATCGCCGTCCGGGGGTAGACTGTCCCGGCCGGTCCGGTATATCTCTCTCAGCCGCCGCCGGATCCGGTTCCGTGTGACCGCGTTCGGGCAGCGCCGGCTGACCACGATGGCGACCCTGCGGCCGCCCCCTTCCCTGTCCGGTTGGTACCGGATGACCAGTCGGGTATCTTCACCGACTGCTTCGGCGTGCATCATGAGGTCCCGGATCCTCCGGCGCTTTTTCAGGCGCTCCCTTCGGGGAAGCCGCGCGCCCCCGGGGCCGGTTCTCACACGCTCAACCGTCGGCGCCCCTTCCTGCGCCGGCGCTTGAGCACGTCACGACCGCTGCGGGTGCTCATCCGCGAGCGGAACCCGTGCTTGTTCTTCCGCTTCCGCCGGCTGGGCTGGTAGGTCCGTTTCACCCTTCCTCACCTGTCCTGTCTACACATGTTCCCTGTCAATGCAAGACTTGCTAAGTTGCCCCCGGATAGATGTCATCGTCAAGGGTAAAGAGCTATCCCGGGATACGATCCGCTCCGGGCGGGGAAATATCGATGGGGGGTGGGTTCGGGGATATTTTTTTCGTGGAAAACCCTTGACTCAACCTTCAAAAGGGTGGTAGTTTTGCGGCTCGCTCAGCCGTGTTGATATGTTGACATGGTGTTGATAACTGTGTTGATGGGGTGTTGGCGGAAACGGGACAGCTCTCCTGTTTCCGGTCCAACTCATTCACGGCCGGCGGGTTACGTCTGCCCCGTCATGTTCCCTGTGGTTGTCAACTCGTTCAAGGGAGCACCTGTACCGTGGCCGAACAAGCTGATGCGATCTGGTCGAAGTGCCTCGACGATCTGTCCACCCAGATCCCGCCCCAGAGCTTTGAAACTTGGTTCAAACCCATCCAGCTCGGCGGTCTCGCGGAGGATGAGCTCCGGTTGGAAGTCCCGAGTCATTTCTTCGTCAACTGGGTGGAACAGCACTATCGCCCGCTTCTCGACCGGGTCGTGAGGGCGCGGGTCGGTGAGAACGTCTCGGTCGTGTTCGATGTCTCGACGCCAGGGCCGGCGGTCGATGACCCCTCCTCTCACCATCCCCGGGAAGCATCCCCCGCTTCGCCATATCGCTCCGGCGCCGGTTCGCTCCTTGATCTGGTCGCCCTGAATCCGCGCTTCTCCTTCGACACTTTCGTAATCGGCAACAGCAATCAGTTCGCCCATGCCGCTTCCAAGGCCGTGGCCGAGGCTCCGGGCAAAACCGCTTTCAATCCGCTCCTGATCTACGGCGGGGTCGGATTGGGTAAGACCCACCTGCTGCAGGCGATCGCCAGTTACGCCATCGAGCACGGTACCGCCACCCGGGTGATCTACATCTCGAGTGAGAAATTCATCAGCGACTTCATCACTTCGATCCAGAACAACCGGACCGCCGAGTTCAGTTCGCATTACCGGAGCGTCGATCTGCTCCTGGTGGACGACATCCAGTTCTTCACCAACAAGGAGCGTACCCAGGAAGAGTTCTTCCATACCTTCAACACCCTGCACCAGCGCGGCAAACAGATCGTGCTCACGAGCGACCGTCTTCCCCGTGACCTGCCCGGTCTCGAGGAGCGCCTCATCTCACGCTTCCTGTGGGGGCTGGTGACCGATATCCAGATTCCCGATCTGGAAACACGGGTCGCCATTCTGCAGAAGAAAGCAGACAACGACGGCGTTGACGTTCCCAACGATGTCCTGCTCTACATCGCCCAGAACGTCAAATCGAACATCCGTGAGCTGGAGAGCTGTCTGATCAAGCTCCTTGCGTACTCCTCTCTGACCGGACGGGAGATTACAGTTGATCTGTCCCTCGAGATCCTGCGCGACCAGATCGAAACAGCCCGGACCTGGATAACGATCGAGTCTCTTCAGGAAACCGTGGCCGGTCACTTCAATATCCCGACCGATATGTTGAAGGCCAGGACCAGGAAAAAGGAGATCGTTGTTCCCCGGCAGGTGGCCATGTTCCTTTGCAAGCATCTGACCGACAGCAGCCTTAAAACGATCGGTCTCCATTTCGGGGGACGTGATCACTCAACCGTCATTCATGCTTTTCAGACGATCGAAGAGAAACTGGTCTCGAATCCTCAGCTAAAGAGGGATGTCGATACCATTCTGTCCCGTCTTGATGTGGAGCTCAAACTGCCCTGAAAAAGGTGATAATGCCGTTCACGGCGTGTTGATATCCCCCCTTCTGCTGTTAACCGGAACGTGGGTAAATAATGCTTTTCGTTCCTTCCTGCACTCCGTTGTGTATTCCGTGGACAAGGATCATCCTTTTCCACCTCTTCCAACCTTGTTTTCCACCCTATTGTAATATTATAACTTCCTGTGTGGTAATAAGTTACAAGAAATCAGCCGACCCTTTCCCCGTATCCACACTGCCTACTACTATTATGTCTGTCTGTTCTATATTTTACTATAGTCATAACACTGCCGCGCGATCTCCAGACACACGGCCGAGCATGTCCTCCGACACGGGGAGAAGCTAATGAAGGTCAGACTGTCACGTGACGATGTCACCGAGGCCCTATCGAACATTCAGCAGATCGTACCACCGAAAACTACTCTCCCCATCCTTTCGAACCTCCTCATCAAGGCCGGAGACGGCCGGCTCTTCATATCCGCCACCGACCTCGATATCTCCATGAAAACATCCATCGAAGCCGATGTTCTCGAAGATGGTGTAACAACTATTCCGGCGCGCAAGTTCACCGAGATCGTAAAGGAATTTCCCCAGGACGTGTTCCAGCTCGATGAGGTCGATAACCGTATCTCCCTCACCTGCGGCACCGGCCAGTACAAGCTCACCGGTATGGATGCCGAGGAGTTCCCGAGGTTGCAGGAAGGCGTGGACGGTGAGGAGCTGTCGGTGGATGGGACGGTACTGAAAAGGATGGTCGGCATGACCGCTTTCGCGGTCTCGGCTGACGAGACCAGACCGGCCCTTGGAGGAGTACTATGGAAGGTGGCTGGGAGTGATGCCCGGATGGTCTCAACCGACGGGCACAGACTGGCGGTAATCACATTGACCGGGGTGATCGGAGGTGCCGGGGAGAACGAGCGTGAAGTCATCATTCCCCCCAAGGCCCTGCAGCAGATCACCCGGCTGATCACGGAAGGAACACAGCTGGAGGGCATCGTAATCGGAGAGAAGTACCTTCAGGCGAACCTCAAGGGAACAGTTGTTCTGACCCGATTGATAGATGGTCCCTATCCGAATTACGAGCTCGTCATGCCCAAGGATAACGACAAGCTGGTGCGGTTTGAACACGAGGCACTGGAATCGGCGCTGCGCCGGGTAGCGATACTCAGCAACACCCAGACTCATCAGGTCCGTTTCGATCTTAGTACGGGGAACGCCCTGCTGAGCGCGGTCAGCCCGGATCTCGGGGCCGAAGCCCGGGAACAGGTTGAGGTGGTGTACGATGGAGAAGAGATGTCGGTGGCGTACAATGCGAGCTACCTGCTCGAGATCTTCCGCCACCTGCCCCGTGGTGATCTGGAGATTTCATTAAAGACCCCGGTCAGCGCCGGTCTGATCAGGCCGGTCGAGCAGCAGGAAGGTGAGGATCTCACCTTCCTGCTGATGCCGCTGCGCCTGAATGAGTAATGGCGGGCCGCCCCGGGAAGCCCCCCCCGTCTTCCTCCGGCACCTCTCGCTCAGGTCGTTCCGCAACTACGGTTCGCTTGAACTCGATCTGACCGGCGGTCTGATCCTGGTAGTGGGACCGAACGGGCAGGGAAAAACGAACCTCGTCGAGGCGGTATACATCCTCTGTCTCGGACGCAGCTTCCGGGAGCGACGCGAGCAGAGGCTCATCAGGCTCGGTGATGACCGGGCCGTGCTAGCCGGGGAGTTCGGAGCCGGCGAACGACGGCAGGGCATTGCCGTTGATCTGGAGAGGACGGGGAAGAAAACGGTCCGGCTCAACGGCACCAGGCTCGAGCGGCTCAGCGACCTGGTCGGACGGTTCCCGGTGGTGGGGTTGACTCCGGATGAGAGCGGCATCGTGGGGGGGGATCCAGCCGCCCGGCGCCGCTTCACCGATCTCGTGCTGGCCCAGACCCGCCCGGCGTATCTCGAGGCCCTGCGGATCTATCGAGGTGCGTTGATCCGCCGGAACAGATGTCTGCGGCAGCGGCAGCGACCGCTGGCGGTCACCTACGATCCGGTTCTGGTCCGTAGTGCCGCCGCCATCAGGAAAGGACGGGCCGGGCTGGTGTCGTATCTCTCTGAACACGCCCCCGGGCTCTATGCCGAGATCAGCGGTGAGGCCGAGGTTTTCGGGATCACCTACCGGCCGAGTCCGGACGGAGAACCCGATGACGACGGTCGGCTGGCCGGTGAACTCGAGCGCACGCTGGACCGGGATGCCGAGCGGGGGTACACGGGATCGGGTCCGCATCGCGACGAGTTCGTGCTGACGGTGGACGGACGGGAGCTCAGGACCTTCGGTTCGCACGGACAGGCCCGTACTGCGCTGGCGGCGCTGAAACTGGCCGAAGTGAGATACTACACCGCGTTGTATCAGCGGCGGCCGCTGCTGGTGATGGACGAAGTGGCGGCGGTCCTGGATTCCGGCCGGGCCCTCAATCTGGTTGCCATGGTGACCGAACAGGTGGCGCAGGTCTTCATGACTACCCCCCGACGCGATGTACCCGCCGGTCTGTCGGCATTCGCGGGACAGACCGTTGCGGTGAGTGAGGGGGCGGCCCGGAGCGTGGCCGGCGGAACACCGTGAACATCGGACCGGGGAGGCGCGCATGAGCCCCGGGGCTCGATCGCTGAACGAGGTCCTGCGTTCCCTGCTGGGACGTGAGCGGTACGCGGCGGGGCTGAGGAAGGCACGGTTGGTACAGAAGTGGGAATCGATCGTCGGGCCGAGAATTTCCGCGGTTTCACGCCCGATCGATGTCAGGGGAGAAACGTTACTTCTGGAGGTAGAGGATCCGGTCTGGAGGAGCGAGATCTCGTTGCTGCACGATGAGATCGTGGAGTGTCTTGCGGCCCATTCCGACATCCCGAGGGTCCGGAGGATCCGCTGTGTGGGACGGCGGTCAGGAGGGACAGCAGCGTGACGGCACAGAAGACAGGGGCGGCCGCCTACGACGCCCGGAGTATCCAGGTCCTCAAGGGTCTGGAGGGAGTGCGTAAGCGTCCGGCAATGTACATCGGGAGCACCGGTCTGAGTGGTCTCCACCATCTCGTCTACGAGGTCGTAGATAATGCCATCGATGAAGCCCTGGCCGGGTACTGCACCCAGATCTCGGTATCTATCCTCGAGGGGAACCGGATACGGGTGATCGATGACGGTCGCGGCATCCCGGTCGATATCCATCCCGAGATGAAGCGGCCGGCAGTCGAGGTCATCATGACCATGCTGCACGCCGGAGGGAAATTCGACCGCAAGACCTACCAGGTCTCCGGGGGGCTGCACGGGGTGGGGGTGAGTGTGGTGAATGCCCTCTCGGAATGGCTCGAGGTGGAGGTGGTCCGGGACGGTCACGTCTGGAAACAGCGGTTCGAGCGGGGTGTTCCGAAGACCGATCTCAAGAAGGGGGCGGCGCGCAAGAAGACCGGAACGACGGTGACCTTCCAGGCCGATCCGGAGATATTCCTCGAGATCGACTACCATTACGACACCCTGTCCAGCAGGATGCGGGAACTGGCCTTCCTGAACGCCGGCCTGAAGATCGAGCTCATCGACGAGCGCGCCGACCGAAAGCACGAAACGACCTTCCGCTACACCGGCGGGCTGACCGACTTCGTCCGCTACCTCAACGAGAACCGGGGTGTTCTGCACCCCCGACCGATCTGGCTGTCCGAGGAGCGTGAGAACGTCAGGGTTGACGTGGCCCTGCAGTACCACGACGGCTACCAGGAAGACCTCTACAGCTTCGTCAACACGATCAATACCCTCGAGGGCGGCATGCATCTCACCGGTTTCAGGTCGGCCCTGACCCGGACGATCAACACCTACGCCCAGAACAACAGCCTGATGAAGAACGGAGCGAAATACACCCTTAGCGGCGAGGACTGCCGGGAGGGTCTCACGGCCATCATCAGCGTTCAGGTCCCCGATCCCCAGTTCGAAGGCCAGACCAAGACCAAGCTGGGCAACAGCGAGGTGCGCGGGATCGTGGAATCGATCGTCGGTGAAAGGCTGGCCACGTTCTTCGAGGAGACGCCCGCCTACGCCCGAAAGATCGTCGCCAAGGTGGATGCGGCCGCCCGCGCCCGTGACGCCGCCCGCAAAGCCCGCGAGCTGGTCCGCCGCAAGACGATCCTGGAGTCGGGTACCCTGCCGGGCAAACTGGCCGACTGCGCCATCAGGGACCCGGAGCACTCCGAACTCTATCTCGTCGAGGGTGACTCGGCGGGGGGCAGCGCCAAGGCCGGACGCGACCGAAGCTTCCAGGCGATCCTGCCGCTCAAGGGCAAGATCCTGAACGTGGAGAAGGCCCGGCTGGACCGCATTCTGGCCAATGAGGAGATACGCACCATCATCACCGCCATCGGGACCGGGATCGAAGAGGAGTTCGACATCGAGAACGCCCGCTACGGGAAGGTCATCCTCATGACCGATGCCGATGTGGACGGCGCCCACATCAGAACGCTGCTGCTCACCCTCTTCTTCCGCTATATGCGGCCGCTCATCCGCAAAGGATTGGTCTATATCGCCCAGCCGCCCCTCTATCTGGTCAAGAACGGCCGTGAGGAGATCTACGCTTATTCCGAGGCGGAGAAAGAAGCGGCGACCAAACGCGTGGGGAAAAAGGGGACAACCGTGCAGCGCTACAAGGGGCTGGGTGAGATGAATCCCGATCAGCTGTGGTCGACTACCATGAATCCCGAATCGCGCACGCTGCTGCAGGTCTCCCTGGACAACGCCATCGAGGCCGACCGCATCTTCAGCCTGCTGATGGGAGACGCCGTCGAGCCCCGGCGGCAGTTCATCGAGAAGAACGCCAAGTACGTGAGAAACCTGGACGTGTGATACGATGGCGGAACTGCACCGACAGCGCATCGTGCCTGTGAACATCGAGGAGGAGATGCGCTCCTCCTACATAGATTACGCGATGTCCGTAATCGTCGCCCGGGCGCTGCCCGATGTCCGGGACGGTCTCAAGCCGGTTCACCGGCGGATCCTCTACGGTATGCGCGAGCTGGGCCTGCACCCGAACCGGGCCTACCGCAAGAGCGCCCGCCTGGTGGGAGACGTGCTGGGCAAGTACCACCCCCACGGCGATTCCGCGGTCTACGACTCGATGGTGCGGATGGCCCAGG
>CAYSYY010000010.1:0-21944 GCA_964435265.1 uncultured Gemmatimonadota bacterium | reverse complement strand
GCCGGTACCGACCGGCTCGTCTACACCGAAACGGGGCTGGACATCGATCGCTCGACCGATCCGCCCAGCTACCGCCTGCACCTGGTCGACCTCACGACCATGACCCGCGACACCCTGATCGTACCCTATGATCCCGTTTACATCCCCGAGGGCGCCCGTCTGATGGATTACGGCCTCGAACGCCCCGGGGATCTTCGCCTCCGGCTGAGCGACGATGCCCTCGAGATCCTGCGCCGGACCGACTACTACCCGCCCCTGAAACAGATCCACGCCGACGGCGACCGGCTCTACGGATTCGCCTACTGCCAGCGGGATACCGCCGCCTGGCTGGGCGCCCTGACCCAGAACGCGGGACCGCGCCGGATCGATCTCATCGATCTGGATGGGCGCCGGCTCGCCGCCCGGGCTGAGTTCCCCTTCCTGCCCGACGCCGTGCGCGGCGGCCGGGCCTACCGACTCGTCGCCCCTGAGGACGATCTGGCCCGGATCGAGATATACGGGATCGATGGACGCCTGAGTGGGATCGGGCAATAGATCTGGATCACTCGCCGCCATCGGGATGGAACCCGTCGTCGGCCGGAAGGAAGATTTCGGCGGTCGTTCCCCGCCCCGGTTCCGACGACAGGGCAACCGCCCCGCCGTGGTTCTTCACGATCCCGTAGACCTTCGAGAGCCCGAGTCCCGCTCCCTTGCCCTCTTCCTTGGTGGTGAAGAAAGGTTCGAAGACTCTCTTCAGGACTTCGCTCTCTATCCCGCAGCCGTCATCGACGATGCTGAGCCGCACCGCCCGCTCGGTCCCCGGTGCCATGACGCGGGCGAGGTGTGAGGGCGGCGGGACCTCTTTGAGGGCGACGGTGACCATCCCGCCGGCGGGCATGAGAGCGTCGCGGGAGTTGAGCAGCAGGTTCATGATCACCTGCCGCAGCTGGGCGGCATCGGCCTGGACGGTCGGCAGACCGGATTCGGGCGCGAAGGAGAGGACCACCTTCGGATCGAGCGTTTCCCGGAGCATGCCGGCCACTTCACCCACCACGGCGTTCAGATCGACCGGCTCGATCTTGCCCCGGCCCCGTCGGGAGAAACCGAGGAGCTGTTCGGTCAGTTCGGCCCCCCGCAGGGCCCCGAGCCGGATTTTCTCGACCTTCTTCTTCTGCCCGGGATCTAAGTTGCCGCGCTGCAGAAGGAGCTCGGAGTACCCGAGGACGACGCTGAGCAGGTTGTTGAAATTGTGTGCGATACCCCCCGCCAGGGTGCCCAGCGACTCGAGGCGCTGCAGCTGCTCGAGCTGTCGGGTGCGTTCCTCAACCCGTTCCTCCAGGGTGGCGTTGATAGCGGCGATCTCCGCCAGCGACTCCTTCAGCGCGACCTGCATGCGGTTGAAAGAGCGGTAGAGGATCCCGATCTCGTCATTGCTGGCGCCGGTGAGTTCGTGGTCCAGATCGCCGGCGGCGATGATGCGGGTCTGTTCCACCAGACGGTCGATCGGCCGGGTGATCCGCCGGCTGAAGAGGGTCGTCAGTCCCCAGCCGAGCAGGATCGCCGCCAGAGCGCTGACCACGATACCCCAGCGCAGGCGTGCCATCGTTCGCAGGGTCGGGCGCATGCTCACCCCGGCGAAAACATGTCCCCACACCGGACCGCCGCCGACGGCCTGAACCGGCAGCGAGAAGACCCAGACCCGTCGGGTCGTCGATCCGATCGCGACCCGTTCCTCTACGGCTTCCTCAGACCAGCTCCGGCTGTTCCACAGCCGCACAAGGTCATCGGTTCCGGCATCGGTGACGTAGGATCGCGCTTCGAGCGGGTTGTCGGTGGCATCGAAGACCGCCAGCCAGAGGATATCCCCGGCGTTGGCGCGGTGGGCGAGGTAGAACCTGATGCTGCTGGTATTGTAGGTGAGCAGGGCGGGAGTGATGAGGGTCACCAGCCCGTCGAGACGCTCCTGCGCGTTCTCCCGCGCGGTGGTGAGCAGGTGGGTGTGGACGAAGAGATAGAGGAAGAAGAGCAGCAGGACGGCCAGGCCGGCGCTGGTGCCGGCGATCAGCAGGTTGATCTTCCAGCGCAGCGGGAAGGGGAGTTCCACCCGTGTCTTCCGTCCTTCCGATCCGTCTGCCTCATCCATCCCGCTACCGCTCCCACCAGAACCGTTCACACTGCATGTTGCCCGTGCCCAGGGGGCTCAGCGCCACCCCCTCGAGGCCCGCGCGGGTGACATGAATCGAGGCGACGAAATCGAGCGGTATGATCGGTACATCCCGCAGGATGATCTCCTCCGCCTGGCCCACCAGCTGCAGCCGCTCATCGCTGTCGATGGCCGTCAGCGCCCGCTCCAGGAGCCGATCCACCTCCTCGTTCCGGTAGGCGCCGAAATTGCCCCACCCTTCACGGTGGAAGAGATCGTACAGGAACTGGGGCGCACTCGGGATATCGGCCATCCACGCCATGGTGAAGACCGGCGCCGTACCGGCCTCGATGCGGGCATCGAACTCTTCCCAGGGCAGTGGAATATAGCGGATCTGCACCCCCATCGCCGCCCAGGCCGCCATGATCTTCCGGTCCTGCTCATTGACCTCGCCGGGAGCACCGGCCACGATGAAGTCGAGGTCCGAAGGGAGTGGAGATATTCTGTCTCCGCCCTCTCCCCGGGTCGGGCGGAACAGGTCGGGGTGTTCACGGTAGCCGGCCATACCGGGGGGGATGAGGGAGGTGGCCCGCTGGAAGACGGGATCGCCGGCAGTGAAGTAGTCGTCCCAGTCGATCGCCTCGGCCAGGCGGCGGCGTACGGCGGGATCGGCCACGGCGGGATGTCCCAGATCGAATCCTATGTATTCCAGAGTCATCCCTTTACGGAGGTGAATACGCACATCATCGCGCTGCCCGATCCGGTCCTCGTACCCGCCCGGCAGTTCGATGAGATCTATCTCCCCCCGGTCGAATAACGCCAGCTCGGTCTCGAATTCCCAGTACGGATCGATCCGGATGCTGATGGAGTCGAGGAAGGCGGGGGAGCCGTGATAGGCCTCGAACCGGATCAGAACGATCCGCTCTTCGCTCTGTTCCACCAGACGGAAGGGACCTGCTCCATCACCCCCGGGACCCGATATCTTCCATGGTTCGGTCGCCAGGATGGACAGGAGATCGGGTGCGGGACGGTCGAGGGTGATCTCGATCGTACGCGGTGTGCTCGCTCGCAGACCATCGATCAATGCACTTTGACCCGCCAGGAAACGGTCCATCCCGGTGATCGATTGCAGGGTGGCATGACCGATCGTCGGCTCGACGGCGTCACTGCGCGCCAGCCGCTGCAGGGAGGCCACGACATCGGCCGAGGTGAGCCGCCGGCCGGAATGGAACCGCAGGTCCTGGCGCAGGTGGAAGACGAAATGCCGGAAATCCCGGGTGATCTCCCAGCGCTCCGCAAGACCCGGCATGATGTTCAGGCTGACATCGAACTCCACCAGCCCCTCGTGGATCTGGTTGACGATACATGCTTCCTGGGCGCTGGTGATCCCGACGGGATCAAGGGTCGCGAGGGGAAGCGAGGAAAGCCGCAGGGTTCCGCCCTGCCGGGGAACGGGTCCGGGGACCGGTTCATCCGGTCGGGGAACCAGCGTCCAGGCCAGTCCGATCAGGATCAACCAGACGGCAGCGTAGAGCACTATCGATCTCGTGGATACTTTCATCGGGCGGCATGTTACACCTCCACCCGACCGGGGTGAAACCGCATCTGCAGGTGCTGACGATCGTTTCGGCCGGTGCTATTCCCTGTTCAGTACCTGTACCGGATCAACCCGGGCGGCCCGCAGAGCCGGGACCAGCGATGCGCCGACCGCAGCGGCGAATAGGACCGCCACCACACTCACCCAGGTAAGCGGATCCAGGACGTCGGTCTGGAAGAGCCGGTCGGCGATGATCGAACTCAGGGCCAGGGCACCGCACAGGCCCACGGCGGTCCCGACCACCGTCATCTTCATACCCTGCACCAGGACCAGTCGTACGATATCCTGCTCGGTGGCACCGACCGCAAGGCGCACTCCGATCTCGGAACGGCGGCAGCTCACGGTGTAGCTCATCACGCCGGCGATCCCGGCTGCGGCGAGCAGCAGAGCGACCGTTGCGAACAGAGTGATCACCAGGGCGGTGGAGCGATACCCGCCTATCGAGTCGTCCCGGATATCCTCGTAGCCCCGGATGTCGTAGACGGGGAGTTCCGGGTCGAGCTCGCCGACGACCCGGCGCAGGATGGCGGCGGCCTCGTCGACCGCAACGGGGGTATGCATCACGATCGGCAGATCGAAGAGCGGCGGCAGGAGCCACATCGGCATGTATACCGCAAAGCGTTCCTCGGCCGTCAGACTCCGCTCGTTGAGGGCGCCGACGACGCCGATGACGGTGGACGCCCGTTCGGGATCGGCCCACAGGTTGACGGTCCGGCCCACTGCATCTTCATCGGGGAAGAGCCGGGCCGCCAGGTTCTCGCTGATGATGCATACCCGCCACCCCTCCGGGAAATCCGTGGAGGTGAAATCGCGCCCGGCGTGCAGGGTGATCCCCATCGTTGCGAAGTAGCCGGGCATGACCATCCGCCAGTCGGCCGAGAGGCGTTCCTCGCCTTCGGCCGGAGCGCGCGAGGCGGGATCGATCTCCATCCTGGCGTTGAGGCCGCCGTAGAGGGCGGTTCCCCCCTGGATGACCGAGGCGTGCTCGATCTCGGGCACCGCGGTGAGCTTTGTGATCAGGTCGGAGAGGAAGGTGTAGCAGGTCATGGCATCGTCGTAGCGGGATTCGGGCAGGGTCATCCCGGCGTAGATCCGGTCCTCGACGAGAAATCCCGGGTCGACGTTCCGGACCGCCCGGAAGGAACGCAGCAGGAGCCCGGCGCCGATCAGCAGGACGATCGAGAGCCCGATCTCCGCCACCACCAGCCCTCGACGCATCAGGACCGCGCGACGACTACTCCCTGCATGGCGGCCGCCCTCGCGCAGGATCCCGGCCGGATCGGAGGAGCTGGCCTGCCACGCCGGGATCAGCCCCGAGAGCGTTCCCGCCAGCACGGTGATCCCGAGGGTGAAGAGGATGACCCGCCAGTCCACCCCGACCGCCTCGATCCGGGGTATCGCTCCGGGGGCGAGGGCGGGCAGGGCGGTGACACCCCAGACCGCCAGGACCGTGCCGATGAGCCCGCCGCCGAGAGCCAGCAGGAGGGATTCGTTCACCACCTGGCGGATCGCCTGCCCCCGCCCGGCTCCGAAGGCGGTCGCGATGGCGATCTCGCGCCGACGCCCCAGGGCCCGGGCCAGCAACAGACCGGCCAGGTTCACGCAGGCGATCAGCAGCACCAGGGCTACTGCGCCCATGATCATCCAGATGGCTGTTCGCGTTTCGCGGCCGATGAGCTGCTCATCGAAGGAGCGCAGGGTCACACTCCAGCCGGCGTTCGATTCAGGGTATTCGACACCGAGCCGGGCGGCCACCGCGGCCAGATCCTCCCGGGCCTGTTCGACCGTCACCCCCGGACGCACCCGCCCCAGCAGGTTGATCAAGTGGTTCCCCCGCGGCCAGGCGGGATCGGGCCGGAGCGGAATCCAGATATCGTATCCGTCGGGGAAGCTCTCCAGCTCGGGGAGCACTCCGACCACGGTCCACGGCTCACCGTCAAGGGTGAGGGAAGAACCCACGACGTCGGCCGCCCCGCCCAGGTGCGTACGCCAGAAATCATTCGAGATCATCGCCACCCGGGTACCGCTCCCGGCGGCGTCCTCCTCCTCCGAGAAGGAGCGTCCGAGCTGCGGGGCGATCCCGAGCGCGGTCGGCAGGTTGTAGGTGACCCGGAAGCCGCTGGCCCGGATCGGAATCTCGCCCGGCATCGCCACGAAGGTGCGCCAGCCCATGGCGGCGAGTTCTGTGAAGGTGGTGTTGGCTTCGCGGAAGCTCAGGTAGTTGGATTCCGACGATGACGATGTCAGCCGGCCCCGTTCTTCGTTCCGTTCCCAGATGAAGACCAGTCCCTCGGGATCCTCGTAGGGGAGCGGGGTCAGGACGGCTCCGTTCAGGATCGAGAAGATAATCGTATTGACGGCGATACCCAGCGCCAGCAGGAGCATCGCGATCGCCGTGAAGCCCGGAGTGCGGCGCAGCCGGCGGGCCGCGAACCGCAGATCGCGACCGAGATCGCGCAGGATCTCATCGAGCCGGCGGCGCCTCATCTCGTCTTTACCCGACATCTGCAGATCCTTTCTGATCTCGCCGACCTGTCCGAACATCACCAGCGCCCGTCGGCGGGCTTCCTCCCCGCTCAATCCCTGTTTCCGGAGCTCGGCGATCCGGCTCTCGAGATGGAAATGCAGCTCCTCGTCGATATTTCGCTCCAGATGCCGGCCGTTCTCCTCGAGCCGGAAGGATTGTTTCCAGATCTCCGGTTCCTCCCGCGATCGTGTCATCCCACTTCTCTCCTTACCGGGCCGCGCCCTCTCCGCGGTCAGACCTCGAGGTCGCCCCAGGCCACGTCCAGCACCCGGCACATGACCCCGGTGTGCCGGGTCCACTCATGGAGAATCCGGTCGAGTTCCGTTTCGCCCTTCGGAGTCAGGGAGTAGAAGCGGGCACGGCGGTTCTTGTCAGAGATGCGCCACTGACCAGAGATGAAGCCCGCACGGGTAAGACGGTGCAGAGCGGGGTAGAGAGCGCCTTCTTCGATCCTCAGCTCCTCCTCCGAGACGAGCCGGATCTCATCCGCTATCCCCAGTCCATGCAGCGGGCCTGAGTTGTGAAGGGTTCTGAGGATCAGCAGGTCGATCGTGCCGTAGAGGGTACTGGCGGGAATTCGGGTCATCGACTCATCCCTTCTCTGCCGGCCGGGATCAGGCCGGTCCAACCGGATCATACCTAAGCGGCTCACATAAGCCGCTTATAATACGGCCTGTTCCTGAGGAATGTTCCATGAGAAACTCTCATGGAAGAGGGCTGGACACCCGCGACGGGAAGGGATTCTCACATCTGGTGTGAAACCATCCGAGATGGTGCACCGTAAATAATTACGAAGTAAATCGTAGATTATACGAAACTATTCGTATATAATGCCGTAGAGTTCTTCACGGAGGAGACGCAATGGCACGCAAACCGAGTCCGAGACCGACCGACGCCGAACTGGCGATCCTGCAGGTGCTGTGGCAGCTGGGGCCGAGCACGGTCCGAGTGGTGCACTCAGAGCTCGGCCGGGTCGCCGGGACGGGGTACACCACGGTCCTCAAGACCATGCAGATCATGTTCGAGAAGGGGCTGCTGGAGCGGGATGAATCGCAACGGGCCCACGTCTACTCCACCGCCCGCTCGGCGGATGAGGTCAGACGTTCGCTCATAAGCGATCTGACCGAGCGCGCCTTCGAGGGATCGGCCGCCCGGCTGGTGCTGCAGGCGCTCTCGGCCGAACGCGCCTCGGTCGAAGAGCTGGCCGAGATCCGCCGCTACCTCGACCGTCTCGAATACGGAGAGTCGCTCCGAGCGGCTCAGGGCCGTCCGAAGCGACACGGGGCGGAGCAGGGCCCTCCGGAGCCGCCCGGACCGGAGCAGGACGACTGATGTTCCTCTCTCTCGCCGGCATCTTCCGGTCGCTCATCCTGCCGGTGACGTGGGGCCTGCTCCACTTCCTCTGGCAGGGGGCGCTGGTGGCGCTCGTCCTGGGTGCCCTGCTCCTGCTGCTGCGACGCGGCCGGCCGCAGGTGCGCTATGTCCTCTCGTGCGCGGCCCTGCTGATCATGGCGGTACTGCCGGTTGTCACGGCCCTCCGCCATGCCGGACCGCCGCCGGAGGAAGCGGCCGCGATCCTCTCGGGCCGTCCCGGCGACGCCGGTCTTCTCCCTGCCTCCGGTGAACCGGAACCCGGTGAGTTCGGCGACCGGCCCGGGAGCGGACTCGGGGACGTGTCCGGCGGCGGGATCGGTGGGGAAGTTACCGGCGAGGAGCAGACGGCCGGCGGCTCCGAGTTCCTCCGCCTGCCCTGGCTGGTGCGCACCCGGCTCTTCACGCTCCTGCCGGGACCCGATTCCTTCGTCGTCATCTTCACTCTCTGGTTCATCGGGGTCCTGCTCTTCGGCCTCTCGCACTTCGTCGGCTGGCGCCGGGTGCACCGGCTCACCACGCACGGCACCTCACCCCTGCCGGACACCTGGGAGATGGTGGTACGGGAGCTCAAAGCGCACTTCCACAACGCCCGGCGGGTCCGCATCCTGCAGTCCGCCCTGGCCCGGGTGCCGGCCGTCATCGGCTGGCTGCGGCCGATCGTGCTGGTTCCGGCCGGCCTCATCACGGGCATGGATCCCGAACACCTGCGGATCATCATGGCTCACGAGCTGGCCCACGTGCAGCGCTTCGATTACCTGGTGAACCTGCTCCAGGTCGGAGCCGAAACCGTCCTCTTCTACCATCCCGCCGTCTGGTGGGTCTCACGGCGCATCCGCCGTGAACGCGAACTCTGCTGCGACGACCTCGCCGTCGCGCTGTGCGGCGATCGCCTCTTCTATGCCCGGGCGCTCCTGAACCTGGAGGAACTGCGTCCGCTGTCCGGGCTCGCGCCGGCGGCCACGGGAGGATCGCTCACGGAACGCATTCACCGTCTTCTGGGAGGAGATCCCATGTTCACAACACATCGAACCCGCCCCTATCTCGCGGGACTCATGCTGACGTCGGTTCTGGTGCTGGGCTGCTCGGTCATGGCCCTGGAGGCCGACGCCGCCGACCGCCGGGCCGATGATCCGGCAACCCAGGCCACCGCGGTCCCGCCCGTTCCGGTTCCACCCGCGGGACTCCCGGCTGTATCCGGATCGAGTGAGGCCGCCGTGCCCGCCCCACCCACCGAGCCGCCGGCCGCACCCGCCGTCGCGTCCGTCTTCCGGCAGGGGGACCAGGAGCAGTGGCAGGGCCGGTGGGAGATCCATACCGGCGAGAACGGCCTCCACCTGCAGCTCCGCTACGGCCCCGGGGGAGAACGTGAGGGCGGCTGGGGCACCCAGGTCGAGGAGAGCCGTTTCACCGGCCTCGAGTACAGTGACCGGGACGAGTTCGAGCTGCGTGCCGAGGCCGGCACCATCAGCTTCACCGGCACCTTCACCCGCACTCAGTGGGGGCATGAGGGCGCGGGCACCTACACCTTCCGCCCGAACCGCGACTTCCCCCGCAGCCTCGAGCGCCTGGGCATCGGCGACGTCCGCGACCGGCACCTGCTCGGGTACACCCTCGCCGGGATCACGGCGGCGCGGGTACGTGACGTCCAGGAACTGGGTTACCGCGATCTGGACGCCGATGACGTGATGGAGATCGGGCTCTTCGACGTCTCGCCGGAATTCATCCGCGAGCTCCGGCAGCTCGGCTACACCGATCTGCCGTTCCGCCGCCTGGTCGAGTTCCGGATCCACGGTGCCACCCCGGCATTCATCCGCGAGATCGGGGACCTCGGTTTCCGGGGTCTCAGCGCCACGCGCCTGATCGAGTTCCGCATCCACGGCGTGACTCCCGAATACATCCGGGCGATGAGCGATCAGGGGTTCGAGCTCGACGAGCAGGGTCTGGTGGAATTCCGCATCCACGGCGTCAGCCCGGAGTTCATGCGCGAGATGGCCGAGATGGGTTACCGCAACCTATCAGCGTCCCAGCTGGTGGAGTTCCGGATCCACGGCGTGAGTCCGGAGTACGTCCGCGCCATGCAGCAGAGCGGCTACACCGACCTGAGCCCGAGCCGCCTGGTGGAGTACCGCATCCACGGGGTGAGTCCGGAGTACGTCCGTGAGATGGAACGCAGCGGTTTCGAGCACGCCGACCGCGACGACCTGGTAACCTTCCGGATCCACGGAGTGACCCCCGAGTTCGTCAGCGCCATGGCCGAGCTGGGGTACGCCGATCTCTCCGCGGACCAGCTGCTCGAGTTCCGCATTCACGGCGTGACGCCCGACTTCGTACGCGCCATGCGGCAGAACGGCTACACCGACCTGCCCCCCGCCCAGCTGGTGGAGTTCCGTATCCACGGCGTCACCCCGGAACTGGTTAACGGACTGCGGCAGGCGGGCTTCCGCGACATACCGGCCCGGCGCCTGGTGGAAGCCAGGATCTACGGCGTGACGCTCGATTACATCAGGTACGTGCGCGAGGACCGCGGCCTTTCCGAACTCACCCTGGAGGAGATCATCAAGCTGAAGAAGTACAACATCATCAAGCCGTGATCAGGTGTCCCGTCCGGCAGACCCCCGGACGGAACAGGCCCTTCATGGTCCGGGGCGGTCCTCCGGTGATCAGCCGCCATCCGATCGGCGCCACCGGGGGCCGCCCCGCTCCCCCCCACATTGCTCAACGCGCCGGCACCCGCAGCAGCAGGACATCGCTGCGGCCGGCCCGATCGGCCGCCGTGTGACCGGCGATCAGGAGCTCCCCCCCGGCCGTCAGGATCATGGCACTGGCCCACTGCGAACCGGGTGCGGAGAACTCGCGGGCCCGGATCTCCTGTCCGTCGGCGGTGAGCCGCACCAGGTAGAGATCGTTGTCGTGATCGAACGATTTCGTGATCCCGCAGACGGCCAGGTCTCCGTCGGGGAGTTCAACGATGTCCGTTCCATAGTCCTTGAAAGGGTGATTGCCGTGTGAAGAGGTCCACAGCTCGGAGCCGTCGGGAGCGATCTTCTTCACGAAGATGTCCATGATGTCGACGAAATCGGAGTACCCTGTCACGACGAAATCACCCGCCCGGGTGACCTCGAGATCGGTGCACCAGTCGAAACCGTACCCGCGGTCGCCCTGGTTGGTATAGGTCTGCGACCACATCTCGTTCCCGCGTCCGTCGATGCGGATCAGCTGTACATCGGCGTTGCGTCCCCCGGTCGTGCCCGAACTGGCGGCGATGATGTATCCGCCGGCTTCGACCGGCCGCACGGCGGTGCCGATCTCGAACCGTTCGCCGCCGAACCGGCGCGCCCACTGCTCGGTTCCTTTGGTGTCGACCCGCACCAGGTACACATCTTCTTCCCCCGCCCCGTAGGAACGGGTGTACCCGCAGATCAGGTACCCCCCGTTCAGGGTCGGGCAGAGCGAGAGCCCGGCCTCGCGGTCGGGTCCGCCGTAGGTCTTCGACCACAGCTCGTGTCCGTTGCCGGCGATCCGTACCAGGAACACGTCGCGGGAACCGGCTCCGAAGGAGGTGGTGTACCCGGTGATGAGGAAGCCGTCATCGGCGGGCAGGCAATCGAAGGCGTACTCGGTACCGGCACCGCCGTAGGTCCGCATCCAGACCGCCTCACCGGCGGCATCGGTCCTGATGGCCAGGATGTCGCTGTCCCCCGATCCGTTCGAGAAGGTGTACCCGACCAGCAGGTACCCGCCGTCGGAAGCGGGGCAGATCGCCCGGATCCCCTCGGCGCCGGGACCGGCGAAGGTGCGGGCGGCGACCGGCGAACCCTGGAGCGGCAGCGTCCCCGGTTCCAGCGGCGGGCGGGGCGGGTGCTCCCTGGAGCCCCACGTGTCTTTCCGTTCGATCGCCTCGGCGATCGCCATCGTATTGATCGCGTTCTGGTAGAGGCCGCGGGTGGCGGTGATGATCGTGCCGTCGGTGACCGGGGGGTGATCCTGCCCCAGCCACTCGGCCCCCGCCTCGTCCCACACCGGCCTGAACTTCTCGTGTCCCGCGATGCGCCGGCCGGCGAGCAGGCCCGCCGCCGCCAGCACCCGGGTGCCCGCGCACATCGCGTAGACCGGCCGATCGGCGGCCAGGCGGGTGATTAGTTCCATGGCCGCCTCGCTCTCCATGATATCGGAGAAGGAGTCGGGTACGTCGAGATAGGCCCCGGAGCCGGGCAGCAGAACGAGAGCGTCGTAGGGGGAGAGATCGGTCAGGGCGGCGACCGGCAGGTCGGGCACGATCGGCGCGACGCCGCGCCCGCCGGCGTCGACCGGCGGGCAGGCGCGGATCGTGTCGCCCACGCCGGTGAAGGTGAGGGTCCAGCCGTTGAGCTCGAACTGGTCGAGCAGCAGGAAGGAATTCAGGCCCCAGTTCTTCGGCACCAGGACCAGCACCTGAATCCCGTCGGGATCATCGCCCGTGCCCACACTTCCCCCTCCGGCACACGCCGCCGCCAGGAGAAGACCTGTGAGGACACCGGCGATCGGATGAAGAACGCTGAATCGGGACATGAGAGGACTCCGGATATCACAAGAAAGGCGCGGCACCTCCGGCCCGATCGGGGTGAGTCTCCCGCGGCCCGTACGTCGGGCTGAGGTGCCGCGCGCAGCTCACCCTGTATAACGGCAAAGGAATGTAAGTTGTTTTATTATTCGTTCAGTTCGAGCACCATGGTGAAGGTGGGACGGGAATACCGGTCGTCGGGGAACGGTCCCTCTTTCACCCGCCGGAATCCCAGGTCCCGGTACAGCGCCACGGCCTGATTCAGGACCGGGCTGGTCTGCAGCCAGAGCCGTTCGGCTCCCCACTCCCTGGCCCGGGCGATCGCATCCCCGGCGAGCCGCCGTCCGATCCCGCGGCCCTGAAACGCCTCGGTCACGGCCATCTCGGCCAGTTCGACCACCCCGTTCCGGTGCCGCCTCAGGGCACAGCAGCCGACGACCTCCTCGCCGGCCAGAGCGAAGAAGATGGCCCCGCCCCGGCGGATGATCCGGCGGTTGGGATCGCCCAGCACCTTCTCGTCGGCGGCTTCGATCGAGAAGTACCTGCCCAGCCATTCCTCGTTCAGCGACCGGAAGTGCTTCTTGTAGGCGGGGCGGTACTCTTCGATCCGCAGAGCAGGGCCGGGCAGAGCCAGTTTCACCCGCAGCCGGTCGTAGATCGAGCGCTCTTCGAGCGCGTCTTCGACCCGATCGAGCGCGGCCAGCAGATCCACGCCGGCGTCCTGCAGCCATTCCCGGTTCGCTTCGACGACCGCCGCCCAGACCGGCTCGAGCCGGGCGAAGACCGACCGCCCTTTCGCGGTGAGCCGCAGCAGCCGGCGGCGGGCGTCGCGCCGATCCCGCCCCTGGCTCACCAGGCCGTGCCGGATGAGTTCCCCGGCTACCTGGTTGACGGCGGTGTGCGTGATGTGCAGTTCCCGCGCCAGCTCGACCACCGAGAGAGGAGCGGTCCGGCCCAGGGCATAGAAGACAGCGAACCAGCGGGCTTCGAAGTTCACATCGATCTCCCGGTAGACCTGTGAGGCTTCCCGCACCAGCCGTTCGTGGAGTCTCTTCAGACGGCTGGCCAGCGCCAGTTCCCGCTGCTGTCGGATGATGTCGGCCACCGTTCCGCTCCCTCGGTCTCTCCCCTCCCGGGGATCCCGGATCTGCATTCTCTCACGGCACCAGCATATCGAAAGGAAGCGTGGAAGCGCTAACGCTTTTACAGGGCGGGCAGGATGGCGTCGCGCAGCAGTGCGACGATCGCTTCGGTCTGGGCCGAAGCCGCAGTCTGGTCGGCGGGGAACGAGGCCGTGGTGACGACGATCAGCTCCGCTTCGGGCACCAGGAAGATGTGCTGGCCGGCGTAGCCCCAGGCGATGTGAATACGGTAGCCCCCCAGGGTGCCGGTCCACCAGAGGTAGCCGTACCCCAGATCTTCGATCCCGCCCACCTGCCAGTTCCCGCCCACCTGGATCCGCAGGGAGTCCCGCACCCACTCCGCCGGGAGGACCTGGCGTCCCCCGACGAATCCTTCCTTCAGGTAGAGGAAACCGAAGCGGGCCATGTCGCGCGGCATGAGGAAGAGCCCCGTTCCGCCGAAAGAGTATCCGGCAGGGTCGGCATCCCAGTGGTAGAAGGTGATGTCGAGCTGGTCGCCCAGGGCGGTACGGGCGAAGGTGAGGGCATTGCGTTCGGTCAGGCGGGAGATGACCCCCGAGAGCAGGTGTACGCCCAGACTGGAGTACGCCCAGGCGGTTCCGGGATCGGCGATGAGCGGCAGATCGAAGATCGCCTGCAGATGATCGGACTCCCCGCCGCTCAAGGGCGAGGCGTCGTCGTCGGGGAACCCGGCCGTCATGGTGAGCAGGTGAAACAGGGTGATCTCCTCTTTGCGGGGGTCGGAGTCCGGGGAGAGGAGTTCGGGCAGGAACTCCACCAGGGTCTGATCGAGGCTGTCGAGGTAGCCGTCCCGCAGCATCGCACCTACCAGCGCCGAGGTGACGCTCTTGGTGAGCGAACGCATGTCCCACGGCCGGTTCCTCGTGAAACCGCCGGTGAAGAAGTACTCTTCGGTCACGAGCCGGCCCTGACGCACGACGAGCAGGCTGCGCACGAAGCCGAGCCGGCGGGCGTCCTCCACCGCCTCGGCCAGGACAGCGGCGTCCAGACCCACCTCGGCCGGTTCGGCCACCGGCCAGTCGTAGGCTGAGTACCCGCCTATGCTGCGTGAGGGGGACAGCGAACAGGCCGGCGCCAGGATCAGGATGACGATGAGCCCGAGCATGAGCCCGAGCCCCGCCCGGACGGGACGGGTCGCGATCCGGGACCTTCTTCCCGTCACTTCCACGGTCGAGATCTTCCGCTGCATCTTCGTCGACGTCCTCCCGGTGTGTTGTTCCCGACGATACCCGGGAAGGAGACGTGTTCGGCCTCTTCGGTGTGTACACTCCCCGCTCCCGACCGATATGATCACGGGCGGGAACCGGACGCATGGTCATCTGTGAAACGGAGGGCGCCGCATGAGTGTTCCGGCCTGTGTCATCGGTGTCGATTTCGGCACCGACTCGGCCCGCAGCGTGATCGTCGACGCGACCTCGGGGGAGGAGATCGCGAACGCGGTCGAGGTCTTCGACCGCTGGCAGGAGGGCCGGTACTGCGACCCGGCCGCGAACCGGTTCCGGCAGCACCCCCGCGACCACCTCGAGGCCCTCGAGAAGACGGTCCGGGGCGCCCTGGCCGCCGCCCCCGCCGGGACCGCCGGGCGGATCGCCGGCATCGGCGTCGACACCACCGGCTCCACCCCCGCCCCGGTGGATGATACCGGCACGCCGCTGGCCCTGAAGCCCGAGTTCGCCGAGAACCCCAACGCCATGTTCATCCTCTGGAAGGACCACACCGCCGTAGCCGAAGCCGAGGAGATCAACGCCGCCGCCCGTGTCCCGGGAGGGGAGGACTATACCCGGTACGTGGGGGGGATCTACTCCTCGGAGTGGTTCTGGGCCAAGATCCTGCACACCGTCCGGGCCGACCCCGACGTCCGCAAGGCGGCCTTCTCGTGGGTGGAGAACTGCGACTGGATCCCGGCGGTGCTGACCGGGACCACCGATCCGCTGACCCTGAAACGGAGCCGGTGCGCCGCCGGACACAAGGCCGCCTGGCATGCCTCGTGGGGAGGTCTGCCGCCCGAGGCGTTCCTGACCCGGATCGATCCCCTGCTCGGCGGCCTGCGCGCCCGCCTCTACACAGATACCTTCACGGTCGATGAGCCGGCCGGAACCCTGTGCCCGGCGTGGGCCGAGCGGCTGGGTCTGGACGCCGGCATCCCGGTAAGCGTGGGAGCCTTCGACGCCCACCTCGGCGCGGTCGGCGCCGAGATCGCACCGTACCTGCTCTGCAAGGTCATGGGCACCTCCACCTGCGACATGCTGGTCGCCCCGACCCAGGAGATGGGGGACACCCTGATCCGCGGCATCTGCGGGCAGGTGGACGGTTCGATCATCCCCGGCATGCTCGGCATGGAGGCGGGGCAGTCGGCTTTCGGGGACGTCTACGCCTGGTTCCAGCAGCTGCTGGCCTGGCCGCTGGAGAACCTCTTCCCCGACTTCCCCGCCGTGGCCACCCGGCGGATCATCCCCGGACTATCCGAGGCCGCGGCCGCCCTGCCCCCCGATCCGTCGGGCCTCATGGCGCTGGACTGGCTCAACGGCCGCCGCACCCCCGACGCCGACCAGCTCCTCTCCGGAGCGCTTGCGGGGCTCACCCTCGGCTCCGACGCACCGCGTCTGTTCCGGGCGCTGGTGGAAGCCACCGCCTTCGGGGCCCGCGCCATCGTCGAACGGTTCCGGGACGAGGGCGTGCGGATCGACGGGGTGATCGCGCTCGGCGGGATCCCGAAGAAATCGCCGTTCGTCATGCAGACCGTGGCCGATGTGCTGGAGGTCCCGATCCGGGTGGCCCGGGCAGAGCAGGCCTGCGCCCTGGGCAGCGCCATGGCGGCGGCCACCGCGGCGGATCTCTACCCGCGGATCGAGGAGGCCCAGGCGGCCATGGGCAGCGGCTTCGAAAGCGAGTACCGGCCCGATCCGGAACGGGCCGGGATCTATCGGCGGCTGTACGAACGCTACACCGTCCTGGGCCGCTGGATCGATTCAACCTTCACCGAGCGGGGATAGCGGCATGAGCGCCTACGCCGACCTGCGTGAACAGACCCTCGAAGCCAACCTCGAACTCCCGGCCCGCGGGATCGTGCACTACACCTTCGGCAATGTCAGCGCCTGCGACCGGGAGCGGGGGGTTTTCGCCATCAAACCGAGCGGTGTTCCCTACGCCAACCTCGGCGCGGCCGATATCGTCGTGGTGGACTTCGACGGCCGGGTTGTCGAGGGGTACCTGCACCCCTCCTCGGACACCCCGACCCACGCCGTGCTCTACCGGCATTTCCAGTCCATCGGAGGCATCGCCCATACCCACTCCCCCTGGGCCACCGCCTGGGCCCAGGCCGAGCTGGACGTGCCGATCCTCGGGACCACCCACGCCGACCTGTGCTGCTGCGATCTGCCCTGCACCCGCGTCATGACCCCGGAGGAGTGCCGCGACGATTACGAGGACGCGACGGGAAGGCTCATCGTGGAGCGGTTCCGCGATCTCGATCCCGCTCTGGTCCCGATGGTGCTGGTGGCCCGCCACGGGCCCTTCGCCTGGGGAACCGACGCGGCCGAGGCGGTCTATCATATCGTCATGTGCGAAGAGCTGGCCATGACCGCCGGGATCACGCTCTCGATCGCTCCCGGCACCGCACCCCTGCCCGATTGCCTCCGCGAAAAGCACTTCGGGCGCAAGCACGGCCCCAACGCCTACTATGGCCAGGCGGACGATCCGGAGTGAGCAGAAAAAGGGAGAACACACCATGACTCGCCCCCACGCCAACCTGCCCGAGGTGACCGCCGGGATCGTGGCGGTGAGCCGCGACTGCTTCCCCGTCGAACTGAGCCGCCGGCGTCGCCGGCAGGTGGTCGCGGCCTGCCGCGAGTCCGAAACCGACCTCGTGGAGCTCGAGACGATCGTCGAGAACGAGACCGACGCCCTGAAGGCGCTGGCCGAGGCGGCCGAACGCGGTGTCAACGCCCTCGTCGTCTACCTTGGGAACTTCGGGCCGGAGGGGCCCGCCACCCTGCTGGCGCAGCGTTTCGCCGGCCCGGTGATGTTCGCCGCCGCGGCCGAAGAGACGGGCGCCGACCTCATCGACGGGCGCGGCGACGCCTACTGCGGCCTGCTGAGCGCCTGCTACAACCTCGGCCTGCGCTCGGTCCGCCCCCACCTGCCCTCCTGTCCGGTGGGCGGGGCGGAGGAGGTGGCGGCGATGATCGCCGATTTCATCCCCGCCGCCCGGGTGGTGCTCGGGGTGCGCGGGCTCAAGATCTTCGGCTTCGGACCGCGGCCGCACGACTTCTACGCCTGCAACGCCCCCATCAGGCCCCTCTTCGATCTGGGCGTCGAGGTCATGGAGAACTCCGAGCTCGACCTCTACGACCTCTGGCGCTCGGCCGAGGGCCGGCCGGAGATCGAAGCGGTGGCCGCCGATATGGCCGGGGAACTGGGGGCCGGGAACACCTGGCCCGATCTGCTCCCGAAGCTGGCCCAGTTCGAGGTGGCCCTGCTGGACTTCCTGGAGGCGAACCTGGGAGCGGCCCGCTACGGCATCTTCGCCAACAAGTGCTGGCCGGCCTTCGAGCGCCACTTCGGCTTCGTGCCCTGCTACGTCAACTCCCGCCTGGCCGCCCGCGGCATCCCGGTGGCGTGCGAGGTGGACATATACGGCGCCCTGAGCGAGTACCTGGGAGCCTGCGCCACCGGCCTGCCGGTCACCATCCTGGACCTCAACAACACCGTTCCGGCCGATCTGATCGAGGAAGCGGGCGGGTTGCCCGGCGACTACGTCCCGAGCGATCTCTTCATGGGCTTCCACTGCGGGAACACCCCGGCGGGGTGCCTGGCCGGGGGCACCATGAAGTACCAGCTCATCATGCACCGTCTCATGGAGCCCGATGCCGAGCCCGACATCACCCGCGGCACCCTCGAGGGCCGCATCCGCCCCGGGGAGGTCACCATCCACCGCCTGCAGGCCACCGCCGAAGGCGAGCTGCGCGCTTACCTCGCCGAGGGGGAGGTGCTCGACCTGCCCCCGCGATCGTTCGGCGGCATCGGGGTGATCGCGGTCGCCGGCATGGCGCGCTTCTACCGCTACGTGCTGCTGGCCAAGCGCTTTCCCCACCATGCCGCGGTCGCCTTCGCCCACGCCGGGCGGCCGCTGTACGACGCCCTCGGGATGCTGGGCGTGGACGATGTTTCCTGGAACCATCCGGACTACCTGCCCTACCCGGGCGAGAACCCCTTCTGAGAGGAGCCGGACGATGACCCCCGGCCCGCGCCCCTGCCTGCGTACCGCCGCGACGACCCCATCTGAGCCCGCGATGCTCGCGCTGGCCGCGCTCCTCCTGCTCGCCGCCTGCAGCGGCGGTCCCCCCGATTACCCCTTCACCCCGGTCCCCTTCACCGAGGTGCATCTCACCGACGCCTTCTGGGCCGACCGCATCGAGACCAACCGCACCGTCACCATCCCGCACGTCTTCGCCCGCTGCGAGGCGGAGGGACGGCTGGACAACTTCGCCCTGGCCGGCGGCCTGATCGAGGGACAGCAGCGGGGCAGCTACCCCTTCGACGACACCGACGTCTACAAGACCATCGAGGGCGCCTCCTACTCCCTGATGGCCCATCCCGATCCGGTCCTGGAGGCCTACCTCGATTCGGTCATCACCCTGATCGGGCTGGCCCAGGAACCCGACGGCTACCTCTACACCGCCCGGACCAACGGCGCCCGCCGGCTCCTGAGCTGGTACGGAGACGAGCGGTGGGTGCGGCTCGAACGCAGCCACGAACTCTACGACGCCGGTCACCTCTACGAGGCCGCCGCCGCCCACTACCTGGCCACCGGCAGGCGCAATCTGCTCGACATCGCGCTCAAGAACGCCGAACTCATCGACACTGTCTTCGGCCCCGGCAAGAACGAGACCCCCCCGGGCCACCAGGTCATCGAGATGGGGCTGGTGCGGCTCTACCGGGTGACCGGGGAGGAGCGCTGGCTGCGGCTGGCCCGGCACTTCCTCGACGCGCGCGGCCGCAGTGTGGACGGGCGCGAGCTGGGCGGTACCTACAACCAGGACCACCTGCCGGTGACCGAACAGACCGAAGCGGTAGGGCACGCCGTGCGGGCCACCTACATGTACGCCGGGATGGCCGACGTGGCCGCGCTGACCGGCGACAACGCCTACATCGCGGCGGTGGACCGGCTGTGGGATAACGTCGTCGGCGGCAAGCTCTACCTCACCGGCGGAGTCGGGGCGACCGGCGGGAACGAGGGCTTCGCGACCGCCTGGGAACTGCCCAACATGAGCGCCTACAACGAGACCTGCGCCTCGATCGGGAACATCTACTGGAACCACCGGATGTTCCTGCTGCACGGGGAGGGCAGGTACATCGACGTCCTGGAGCGGACCCTCTACAATGCGCTCCTCTCGGGCATCTCGCTCGAGGGGGACACCTTCTTCTACCCCAATCCGCTCGAGAGCGTCGGCCAGCACGCCCGCACCCCCTGGTTCAGCTGCGCCTGCTGTACCGGCAACGTCACCCGCTTCATCGCGTCGGTTCCCGGTTATGTGTACGCCACCCACGGCAGCGCGGTGTACGTGAACCTCTTCGCCGCCGGCGAGGCGGAGATCGAGACGGCCCGGACTCACCTGCGGATCACCCAGGAGACCCGCTACCCCTGGGAGGGCCGCATCGTCATCACCCTCGATCCGGCCGGCAGCCGCGCCCGGCTCTGGAACCTCATGGTGCGCCTTCCGGGATGGGCCCGCGAAGAGGCGATCGCGGGCGATCTCTACCGCTTCACCGCCCCGGCCGAAGCCGGGCCGGTCGTGTCCGTGAACGGGAGCCGCCGGGCGGTCCGGGTGCGCGACGGTTACGTGCGGCTGCGCCGCTGGTGGCGGCGGGGGGACACCGTGACGGTGGATCTGCCGATGCCGATGCGCCGGATCGCGGCCCACGATTCGGTCGCGGCCGACCACGGCCGGGTGGCCCTGCAGCGGGGACCGATCGTCTACGCCGTGGAATGGCCCGACGTGGCGGGGGGAGGGGTGCGCAACCTGCAGCTGCCCGACGACGCCCCGCTCGACACCGCATTCCGCCCCGACCTGCTGCACGGCGTGCAGACGGTGAGCGGCCCGGCCCGGGCCTGGTACCGCGACGCCGACGGTTCCCGGCGTGCCGAGCCCGAAGCCTTCACGGCCATCCCGTACTACGCCTGGGCCCACCGCGGGCGCGGCGAGATGGCGGTCTGGCTGGCCCGCGACGAGGCGGCGGCGAGAGCGCGCGGCGCCCCCACCCTGGCCTCCATGAGTACGGTCACCGCCTCTTTCGGTCCCAATCCCGGTGCGGTGAACGACCTGCTCGAACCCGCGATCTCGGGGGACCACGACGTGCCCTACTGGCACTTCTGGCCGCACAAGGGCACCACCGAGTGGATCCAGTACGACTTCGGCTCCGTCGAGGAGGTCTCCACGGTCGAGGTCTACTTCTTCGACGACACCGGCCGCGGCGAGTGCCGCCTCCCCGCTTCGTGGCGGGTGCTCTATCGAGAGAACGGCCGCTGGCAGCCGGTCTGGACCGGGCAGGAGTACCCTGCCCGGCTCGATGACTGGAACCGGGTCGTCTTCGAGACGGTGCGCACCGACGCCGTCCGGCTCGAGATCACCGCCCGGCCCGACTGGGCGGGCGGGGTGCATGAATGGCGGATCCGATGACGGAAAACCAGGCGGGGCGCGAGCGGTGGCTGCGGCAGCCGCGGCGTCGGATCGGGGCTCCAGCGCCGGGCGGGCCCGGGCGCCCGCTCCTCACCGGCCTGCTCGTACTGCTCACGGCGGCCTGTTCCGCACAACCCGGCGGGGGGTATCCGATCACCCCGGTCCCCTATACCGGGGTGCGGCTCCACGACGACTTCTGGCGGCCGCGTCTGGAGACCAACGCCGCCGTCACCCTGCCCCATGTGCTCGATCAGTGCGAGGCGACCGGGCGGCTGGCGAATTTCGACGCCGCCGCCCGGAGCATCGCCGGATCGACGGGGGCTGCGGGTACAACCGGAGTCGCAGGGGCGATCGGGATCGCGGCAGCCGGAGCGGCCGGGCACCAGGGCTACTTCTTCAACGACTCCGACGTCTACAAGATCATCGAGGGGGCGGCCTACTCCGTGGCTCTCCTCCCCGATCCCGGGCTCAAGGCCCGGGTGCAGGACATCGTGAACCGGATCGCGGCGGCCCAGGAAGCCGACGGCTACCTCTACACCGCGCGGACCGCCATGACCCCCGATCATATGCCTCCCGGGGGGGAGGCGCGCTGGTCGGATATCCAGTGGGGGCATGAACTCTACTGCGCCGGCCACCTGTACGAGGGCGCCGTCGCCTGGTTCAAGGCCACCGGCGACCGTACCCTCCTCGCTGCCGCCCTGCGCAACGCCGGGTTGATCGACGCCGTTTTCGGGCCCGACGGGCTGCGGTACCCGCCGGGGCACGAGGAGATCGAGATCGGGCTGACCCGGCTCTACCGGCTCACCGGCGAGGAGCGCTGGCGCGACCTGGCCGACTTCTTCATCGCCGCCCGAGGCAATTCCACCGGCCACCCCCTCTACGGCGAGTACGCCCAGGACCACGAACCGGTCGGGGTGCAGGATCACGCCGTCGGCCATTCGG
>CAYSYY010000009.1:0-22860 GCA_964435265.1 uncultured Gemmatimonadota bacterium | reverse complement strand
ACCAAGCTGAACTCGTATCGGTAGTCGGGCCGGGAGAATCGGATCTGCGGGCGTGATCCGGCCGGGGGTGCCGGAAACGCAGTTGTGAGCAGACTGCCGGAAGGGATTCGAGGTACCGCGGATTATTTAGTGGTCATGGTGAAGACGCCGTCCCAGTCGGGGGACGGCGGGTTCTTGACGTAGGCTTCACACCGCATCTTCCCCACCCGGGTCGGACCGTCATCGGGATCGATCTCGTAGAGTTCGGTGAAGAGTTCCAGGGCGGCGTCGAAGCGCTGTTCGCGGTAGAACATCAGGGCCATCTCATAGCGTTCGAGCAGACTGAAGCGTCCACCGGGAATGCCGTGATCCACGGTCTCCAGCACTTCGAAGATCCTGACGGGCTGCTGCTTGCCTTTGACCCTGATGAGATCGAGTTCCCGGCAGATGAGCTCACCCTTGAGCTGATCGTAGGTCGACTCGCTGATGCAGATGCTGGTGCCGTAGACCTTGTTGACCCCTTCGAGGCGCGAGGCCAGGTTCACGTTGTCGCCCATCACGGTGTAGTCCATGATGTGGCTGCTCCCCAGGTTCCCGACCAGCATGCGACCGGTATTGATCCCTATCCGGGAGTGGAGTTCGGGCCTCCCCTCCTGTTTCCAGACATCGCGGAGATGGGCCAGCCGGCGCTGCATCTCGATGGCCGCCAGGCAGCTCTGCAGGGCATGGTCGGGATGGGGTACCGGAACGCCGAATTCGGCCATCATGGCATCGCCCTCATACTTGTCGATGATGCCGTTGAACTGGTAGACGATCTCGGTCATCTCGGTGAGGTAATCGTTGAGCAGTCTGACCAGCTCGGTCGGGCTCAATCCTTCGGAGATATTGGTGAAACCCGCGACGTCGCAGAAGAGGACCGTGGCTTCGCGTTCCTCCCCCCCGAGGGCGAGCAGTTCGGGGTGGGCCAGCAGCTCGTGCACGACCGAGGGAGCGACGTACTGCTGGAACATCCCCCGGATCCGCTTTTTCTCCTGCTGTTCGGCCAGATAAAGCGCCACGGTGCTGCCCGAATAGGAGAGGACCGCGGCGATTACCGGTGAGATCACCGGGATCCAGAGCGAGAAGTACCGGAACCCGATCCAGCCGGCCAGAAGAAGGAAGACGACGATGGTAAGCCCCGCCACCCCACCGGCACGGGCGCGCAGGCGGAGGGTGAGCAGCGCCACCAGGGCGCTCGCGATGATGATCAGCAGCAGGTTGAAGCCCGGGGAGGTGGCCCGGATGAAACGCTGCTTGAGGATGGTGTCCACGGCATTGGCGTGGATCTCCACTCCCGGTGTCAGCAGAGCCCCGGCCGAGCCTTCCTCCTGGGCGAAGGGAGTGGCCCGCAGATCCTGGTGCTCGGGGACGGTGCTGCCCACAAAGGCCATCTTCCCCCGCAGGCGGTCCTCGGCCAGCAGGTCCTCGAAAACGTCCATGTCCCAGTCGCCGATATCGGTGCCGGCATCGTCCACGATCGAGGCATACGAATAGGTGGTGATGTGTCCCCGCAGCCCGGTGTAGTTGATGAGCATGCTCCCCGACGGCCCCCGCGGGATCTCGATATCCCCGAGCCGCCAGCCGCGGCGTGTGACGGCGATCGTGTCGGTCAGGGGGATGCCGAGGTACATCTTGAGGGCCTGCACCCCGAGCTGGGGCACCTGGACCGTACCCCGCTGGTAGTAGTGGACGATGGGGTACTCCCGGACCACCTGGTCGACGACATCGGGATGGATGTCGACGATGCCGTAGGGAGCATCGCGCAGTTCGGGGGCGGGTTCCTCCAGGCGAACCATGACCGCCTGCCGCTGTATGTTCACGGCCGTTTTCGCGCCCAGGATGGCGATCCCGGATTCATCGATGGCCGCGCGCAGGATCAGATCGTCCTCGGGGAAGACGTCGGCGAAAGTGGCGTCGAAAGCCACTGCCTTCACGCCGGCGCGGGCCAGGTTCCGGATCAGCGCAGCATGGTAGGTGCGGCTCCACGGATAGCGCCCGAGCGATTCCTCGCTTTCGACGTCGATGGCGATCAGGACGAGTTCCTCGGGCCGTTCGACGGTGCCGCGCAGGTTGAACCAGGTGTCGTAGGCGGTGTTCTCGAGCCGGCGGCCGAGCGGAAGCAGCGACCAGAAAATGGTGATGATCGAAACGAGGAACGCCACGCCCGCCAGGGTCAGGTGGACGCGGCGCTCCTGTTTTTCCCCCTTCTCAGGCACGTCTCACGCGCCCTCAGAAGGCCTGAGTGATCCTCAGCCTCACCACGAACTGGTTCGTGTCCAGGCCGACGCGCCGATTGTCGGTATACGAGACCAGGCCGGCCCGCAGGCTGGCGAACGAGGTCGCCTTCCAGTAGTACTCCCCCCCGGCCGTGAACTCGGTCTTGTTGTAACTCAGACCGAGGTTGCCCGCCTCCGGCGGACTGGTCGCATAGGTGGCTACCACATCGGCCAGCCCGGCCAGCTTCTGGGTAAAGGCGTGGCGTCCCCGGAACATGACGCGGTGGAAGGTGGTCGTGGCGTCGTCATAGCCGGTCAGCTCGCTGGTGTTGATGCCGTAGGTGAGCGAGAACTGGGTCGGCCGGTTCTCGAAGCTGTTGTTCATCCCGAAGAGAAGGTAGGTGTTCTTGGTGCCTGTGAGCGGGTTGCGGACGTCGTCGCGCCCGATGGTGGTGTAGTTCATGTTGAAGCGGGTGTTGAGCCCGTTCACGATCTGTACGGGGACGAAGGCCCCGGCCGAGACCGTGCCGGTCGACTCGTCAATGGCTCCCTGGCCGATGTCTTCCTGATCGTTTTTCCGGGCGTAATCCCGGTAGCCCAGCGCGAAACCGGGCGCCTGCGGGTCGTACTGCCAGAAGAGATCCAGCGTCAGAGCCGAGTTCGAGGTGGTGGTGGGTTTGGTGTCATCCAGGTTGTCGGAGTAGTTCTCCCACCCCACCGTCACACCGAGCCGGTCGTTGAAGAGGCGGAAGGTGTCCTGAACCCTGATCCCGTCACGGTCCCGCTGCAGGCTGGAGTAGCCCAGGGAGTAATAGGAACCGCCCACCTGGCGCCAGAGGGCACCGAGGGTGTGCGAACCCAGCTGGAGGCTGAGCCTGGCCTGCTGGGCCAGACTGGTCAGCCCGGTGGGATCGAGCGGGATCATCGATTCGTTCAGGATGAAGATCTTTTCCAGGTCCTCGGGACCTTCGAGCCCCAGGGGCAGTTCGATGGGATCGTACCCCTGCTCCTCCATCAACGAATCGAGTTCACTCTTGGTGATGGGGCCGCCGGTGATGTCGTTGTTGTAGAGACTCACCGCGTTGGCATAGCTCAGCGAGAGCCGTCCCGCAAACATCCGCAGGTTCACATCCAGCCCCAGGGCGAGGTTGTCCTTGGGCAGGGCGTTGGCTGATTCGGTGGGCGCATCCTCATCGGCCGGATCGTTGGTACGTACCTCCGAGAGGGAATTGATGTCATCGCGCACTTTGAGGACCGTGAGGCCGAGCTGGAAGGTCCGTCCCGATCCGAAGCTGGGGCGCACCGCCAGGAGGTCCTGTTCGTACACGCCGCGCCGGTAGACCCGGGTGGGATCGTTGCTGAAGAGCTGGGCGGTGACCGCCCGGCGGCTCTGCCCGCTCACGACCATCAGGTTGACCGGTCCGGTGCGCAGATCCACCGCATAGCCCCGGACCCGCCGCCCCCAGAGGATCAGCTCGTGCATCCGCGGTGTGACGTCGCCCACCCCGATCGAGAGCCAGTTGCTGCGCAGGTTGAAGCGGAAGCGGTCGATCGGCTGCATGGTGTGCGATTCGTAGCTGTTCAGATGCGAGTAGGCGGCGTAGCGCCAAGATCCCCCCAGGCGGCCGCGCAGGTTGACCCAGGCCTTGGCGGTATAGGGAGAGGCGCGTTGGTAGGGGGCGCCGTCGCCGGTGACCGAGTTCATCCCCCCTTCGAGCACCACGTTCCCCTGCATCATCGCCCAGCCCGGCAGGCCGGCCGCGGCTTCCGGTCTCTCGCCGGGGGTGATCCCGACCGGCGGGGCCGCGGTTATGAAGCCCCAGTTGACGCTGGGCAGGGCCGATCCGTCCCGGCCCCTCATGGTCACCGCGATGCGGTGCGGCCCGCGGGCCAGGGGTGTCTCCGGCAGCCAGACCAGCAGATCGGCGTTGATATTCGCCTGGCCGGTCACGTCGCTGCCGTCGATCGAGAGACGCACGCTGTTCACATCCAGCACCCGGTCGGGATCGATGAAGGAGACCGACACCATGGTGGTGGCCTGCGGCACCGAACTTCCCGGGTCGGGTGATAGGATGAGGGTGCTGAATCCCACCGCCTGACCGGACGCCCGGGGCGCCCAGATCATGAGCAGCAGGAAGGCGAGGCTCCACCGAGGGAGCCGCGCGCCGATCGGTTTCTGAATCGTCTGCATGGCTGTTCTCCCTCCGTGGTCAGTTCAGCGCCGGCGGTATGAACTGCTGCGCCTGTGATTTGGGGACCTTGATGACCATGGTCTTGCGGTTCCCATTCTCGTCTATGAACTCGATCTCGATCTCGATCATCTCTTCGCCGCTTACCCCGGAGCCTTCCTGACTGGCGCCGACCGAGGCGAAGGAGGCCAGTTCCTGCGAGGTGGTGCGTCCTACGACGGGAGCCTCGGTTGCGGTCGCGACCGAACCGGTGAAACCGGCCGGAAGCTCGACCGTGCCGACGTCATTGAAGAAGTCGAGTACGCCCTCCAGGGTGATGATCGTGGTCGCGCCGGTCTCGTCGACCCGCACGTAGAACTCCGTGCCCTTCACCGCCGCGACCGCTGTCGGGGTCTGGATGCGGTACTCCGCCCCCTCCTGCCGGTTCACCCGGGCCCACAGTTCGCCGACGCTGATCTGCAGGGTCTTGCGCAGGGCTGCGCGCTCCCCCTCGGCCCGGATCTGCATCTCGGTGCTCGCGTTCATGCGCATGATCGAACCGTCGTCGGTGAAGCGGATGGCCGCCTGGGTGTTGTCGTTGGTGAAGAGGTTGTCGCCGTGGTTCAGGATCCGGCCGATGGATCCCTGGTAGTTCTCACCCCCGGCGTCGATGACCAGCAGCTGCTGGTCGAGCAGCAGGCGGTAGACGATGGCGAGGTTCTGGTGCTGGGCCCGGGCCGTCGGGGCGAGGATCCCCAGAAGTAGGATCCCCAGCACCGTTGAGTTGAGTGTGCGTCGCATGGGATCCCTCCTTACCTGATGACGATGCTGCCGACCTGGATCTGGCCGTTCAGGATCTGTTCGAGCAGGCTCTTCAGGGCGTTCAGGTCGACCGGACGGCCGTCTATGAGGACCTGCCCGGTGGGCACGAAACCTCCCAGCTCGGTGCCGACGCCCTGGATTTCCTGGATCTGGTTTATCATCTGTGCGACCTGCTCGTCGACCGTGGCGCCGATCACCCCGGCCGACTGGTCCTCCATCTTGAACCAGAAGATCGGGCTCTCCAGCTCGACCTGGCCGCCCGAGGTGATGATCCGGCGGATGACCTGCCAGGCGTAGGCAACGCCCGGCTCGAGGGGCATGGCGTCGGCCGAGGAGGGGTAGATCTCGGTCGTCTTGTTCTCGACCACCGCTTCCCAGTTGGCGAATCCCTGCATGACCTCTTCGGCCGAAGACGAGTCCTCGACCTTCACCACCCGGATGAGGTAGCGTTTGGTCAGCCCGGCGGCCGAGGCGTCGGTGGTCCAGAAGAACTGGGGGGTGGCCGTAGCCACCACGGGAAGCGTGGTGCCGAACTCCGCTCCCGGTGCGATCAGGTCCACCCGGCTCGGGTTGGAGACGATTAGTGAGTAGCTCGTCGCCGCGCCCGGTATCGGCTGATCGTACTCATTGAAGATCTGGATCCGGAAAGTGTAGGTGTCCGACGGGAGCAGTCCGGTCTGGAGGATGGTATCGGACAGATCCTCCGCCGCGTCCTCGTCGTACCCGGACTTCTCTCCGTCGACGGTCCACGGCTGCCCTTCTTCCGAGAGCTGGCGGTTGTTGAGAACGATCCCCGCCGTCCCGAGTTCGAAGAGCCGGGTCTGCACCCAGGCCAGTTCGTCGATGTTGAGACTCTCCACCCGGAGCGTGATCCGGGCCGAGACGTTCACCGGCACCGGGGGAGAGGTCGTATTCACCAGCTGGATGGTGAACAGGTCGGGATGCTGGCCGGTGTCGACCGATTCCTGAGCCAGGTCGAAGAAGTTGGCCAGGTAGAAGGACTGCATGTCGGGCTGGTGCCACGTGAACACGACACTGACCTGCCCCCGGGCCGCCGGCGCTGCCAGAAGGAGCAGGAACGCACACGCGGCCGTCCTGCGCAGTCGAGGAACTACAGGCATAGTAACACCCTCCATAGGAGTGTCAGGAGAGGCTCTTCTGTCGCGGGGAAGAGCAGCCCGAAGCGGCTAGCGAACCATATACTAACCTGAACCGACCCTCCCCTGCCAGTCAAACCTCGCCCGCCCGGTATTTCGTCTTCACCGCCTCCCGGTGACGGCGGGCAGGCTACAGACCGAAGAAACGCTGGATCCGCCGCAGCAGCGCCCGCTCGCCCTCTTCCCCGTCCGCACCCTCCGCGGTGCCGGCAGCCGCGCGTTCGTGCATGGCGTGCAGCTCTTCGGCCCGCCGGTAGTACATCGCCGCCACCTCGGCGGCCACTTCCGGATGTTCCTGGATGATCCCGGCGAAGGCGTCCTTGTCTATGATCACCACCCAGACGTCCTCGATGGCGCGGACCGTGGCATTGCGCCGATCCCCGGCGAGCAGGCTCATCTCGCCGAAGAAATCGCGCGGCCCGAGGACGGCCACCGACACCTCGGTCGAACTCCCTTCCGGGATCACCGAGACCTCGACCCGTCCCTGCCCGATGATGAAGAAGGAGTTGCCTTCCTCCCCCTGCTGCACCAGCACCTCGCCCCGCCCGAAGAACTTGGGCTCGAGACCGTCGGCGAGGACCTCGATCTGTCCCCGGGTCAGCGGGGCGAAGATGTCCACCTGCCGCAGGAGGCCGATGATCGAATCGGCCTGTTCCTCGGCGGTTGGTTTCTCCTCCTGCCGCAGGTAGACGTTCCGGATCGGCCAGGGGATGGTGATGTCGTAGCGCTTGAAGACGTACCAGATGTTGGTCAGCACTTCATCGGCGATCTTCGGGATCCTCGCGAAATCCTTCACCCAGAACCGCAGACAGTAGATGACGGCGCTGGAACCGTACTCGTGGGTCCAGACCCGAGGGGAGGGCTGGTGCAGCACCTCCGGGCACTGCAGGATCGCCTCCATGATGGCGCCCTTTACGCGGTTGGGGGGCTCCTTGTACTCGGTGCCGACGAACCGGTCGACCGCGGCGTTGGGCGTGTTCAGGTGCAGGTTCTTGATCTCCGCCTTGGCGATGACCGAGTTGGGGATGACGATCCCCTCGTTCTTGCGGGAGTTGAGGCGGGTCGCCCGCCAGTTGATCTCCACCACTTCCCCCTCATGTTCCCCCACGATGATCCACTCCCCCACCCGGAAGGGGCGCTCGAACTGCAGCACTACGCCGCTAAGCAGATCCCCGAGGATGTTCTGCATCGCCAGACCGAGCAGCACCGTGATGGCCGCCGCGCCCCCGCCGACGAGGGTGGCGTTCACATCCAGCTGCTCCACCAGGATGATCCCGACCGCGATGGTGATGATGACGAGGGTGAGGGTGTCTCGCAGCAGCTTCGGCACCTGGCGGTCGCCGCGGATCCCGATGCGGGTCTCGAAGATCACCGTATCGAGCAGGCGTGCCAGCGTCAGGGCGGCCAGGATGATGAGGCCGCTGTTGATGAGAATCAGGATCAGCCCGGCCTCGATCCCGGCCTGATCCGGTCCGACGATATGCAGGGCCGCTTCCAGGCCCAGAACGGCTTCCCGCCCGCCCGAGCCCATGATGACGAGACCGGTGATCAGGATGACGAGCAGACGGATGGCGGGCCGGAAAAGGGTGAACTTCCCCCTGATGACACCCCAGCGGTAGACCACCCAGGCCGGGATGAAGAAGAGCAGTCCGAAGAGCAGGGCGAGCAGCCCCGGCCTGAGGATGTCGATCCACCAGGTGCTCATCCCCGCAACCCCAGGTCGTGCAGATACTCGAGCGACTGCAGGGCTTTCTCGACGGTCATCTCCAGCACGACGGTGGCCTCACCGCAGGCGCTGCAGAGATCGGGCAGGAAACTCGCATAGGGGATCTCCCCCTGCCCCAGAGCGAGGTGGTCGTCGCTCACTCCCACATTGTCGTTCAGGTGTAGGTGGGTGACGAGGTGTCCCAGGGTGACCACCCAGGCCGCCTGCCCGTCGCGGCTGTATAGGTGCACGTGGGCCGGATCGTAGCACATCCGCATCCGGCCGTCGTCGAAGGAGGTGAAGAGTTCCTTGAAGAACTCGGCCGTGCCCTCGTAGCTGTTCTCCAGGCAGATGGTCACTCCCCCGGCTTCGGCCCGGTCCAGCGCCTCCCGCCAGATCGGCCGGGCCAGTTCCTTCCAGCCCCGCAGTACACCCCTGGGGAGCAGCGGATTGAAGAAGGTGTGGAAAACGATCTTGCGCGCCCCCAGCGCCGTGCTCACCTCTATGCCGCGCAGGAAGCAGTCGCGGGAGTAGGTGCGGATGGTGGGATCGAGACTGCCCGGGTTGAGGTCGAAGAGCGGACCGTGGGTGGTGATGGCGAGCTGGCGGGCGTCGAAATCCTCGCGCCGCGCGGCCGCGTCGGCCAGCGCCGAACCGCTCATCAGCCAGGCGGTGTCGTACAGGGTCACCTCGATCCCGAGCCCTTCCCCTGCGGCGACCCCGACGGCCCCGTCCAGCTCGTCGAAGGCCACGCTCAGGAGCAGTTGAATGTTCACGTCACTCCTTCCCTTCCGGAGGTTCGGTATGCCTGACCTTGAAGAGCATCTGCCAGAGCGAGTGGGTGTTCAGGTCGGCCGTGAGCACCTTCATCTCGGCCAGGATCGCCTCCAGCTCGGCGAGGTTGCGCTGCAGGCTCGGAGCGGTGGAATCGACGAGGGCGTCGGCCGAGCCCGCCAGACCGCGCAGACCGGCGATCATGGCCTGGGTGGAATCGAGGGTGCCGCGGATCCGCTCGCGGTTCTCGGACAGGATCCCGGAGAGCTGCTCGAGCGAGCCGTTCGCCGTGTGCAGGCCGGCCTGCAGGCTGTCGGTGAGCGAGACGAACTGGTTCTCGAGCCGTGCGAAGGACCGGCGGGCCGTTACGAGAGTGGTGCGGAGTTCGTCGATGATCGAGCCCGCTGCTTCGGGACTGAGGAGGTCGGCCGCGCGCCGCGCCACCTGCTCGATCACCTGGGCCAGCGTGTCGGCCCGCCCGATGATGGTCGAGAGATCAGGGAGGCTGGCCTGGGGGATGGTGTCACCGTCGGCCAGCCGCCGTCCGGGTCTCGCCGGTATCTGCAGATCCACGATCGCGTCGCCGATGAAGGAGGGCGATCCGATCGCCGCGGTCGTCCCCTCATAGAGCGGGAAATCGGCGTCCACCTCGAGGTTCAGCAGGAACGAGATCGACGGATAGGTCACCGGCGTGATCCGGGTCAGTTCCCCTACCCGGTACCCCTGCACGTAGACCGTCGTTCCCCGCCTGACGCCGGGGATCGAGTTCACCTGGACGTAGAGATCGATGGTATCACCCTTGAGGATCCCGGCCACGCCGACGAGCCCGATCAGCACCGCCGCGGCGGCCGTCAGCACGAAGAGGCCGAGTCCGATGTCTTTACGCTCGAAGTTCATGCCTGGTCGTTCCCTCTGGTCTCGAGTACATCACGCGGGAATACCTTGCCTCTCCGGTCGAATTCCCTGGGCGTATCCGAGAAGACCACTTCGCCGTTCTCGATGATAATGAGCCGGTCGACGTACCGGAACAATCCCTCATGGAATCCCTGCGAGGTCAGCAGGACGGCCGGTTTGACCGGACGGGGATCGTTCTGAGCCCAGCGCGGGGGAACCGGTCCGAAAGCCAGATCGAGCAGCTCGCTCCCCGAACCGCTGTCGATATCCATGAGCGGGTCTTCGAAGATGAGCAGCGGCGGGGCCAGCACCCAGGCCCGGGCCAGGGCGACCCGCTTCCGGGTAGCCTCGTCCAGCAGGGCCGGCCTCAGGTCGCGAAAACGCTGGAGACCGCAGCGGTCGATCAGCAGATCCACCCGTTCGGCCACTCCTTGCAGATCGGTGAAGCGGCTGTGATAGAGGGCCGGCAGGGCGACATTGTACCATACGGTGAGGTTGTGGATGAGTCCGCTGTTATGGAAGACATATCCGATCTCGTGCCGCAGGGCGAGCCTGAGGCGTTCTTTCAGCGCCGTAATCGGCGTTCCGAAGAACTCTATCACTCCGGCGTCCGGTGTTTCGATCCCGTTCATCAGGCGGGGGATGAGGCGCGCGCCCCACTCCGATTCGAGGATGATGGCCACGATCTCGCCGGCTCTGAGTTCCAGCTCCAGCTCGCGCAGGATCACCTCGTCCTCGTTCCGGACCGAGAGCCCGGTGCAGCGCAAGGCGATCTGACCGGCCAGGATCTCCCCGCCGTTACTGATGATATCCGCGAATGATGTGCGTCGGGGATTCACGTCGGCACGCTCAGTAGTAGAAGAGGACCGACACGATGGCCGAGACGAGGAAGACCAGCGCCAGGCACTCCACGACGGCCCTGGTGGTCGCTTTGGGTACATCGGTCGGTGCGCCCGTTACGACCAGTCCGTGGTATGACGGTATGAGAGCGATGATCATGCCGAAGAGCAGACCTTTCATGCCCGTGACCCAGAAATCGATTATGGCCGCCTGGTCGGCGATGTACTGCAGGTAGGTGCTCAGGGTCATGCTGACGGTGAGCTGGGCGGCTATATAGCCGAAAAGGATCGCCACGGCATCGAAATAGACGACCAGGCATACGGTCGCGATGGTGACGCCGACCAGGCGGGGGAAGACGACGTAGTGCAGGGGATCGATCCCCATCGTCTCCAGAGCCGTGATCTCCTCCATGACCTGGTTGGTGCCCAGTTCGGCGGCGATCGCGGTACCCGACCGGCCGATGACGACCACCGCGGTCAGCAGCGGTCCCAGTTCCCGGATCAGCGCGGCCACGAAAACGGTGCCGATGATCCCTTCGAAGCCGACCCGGGAGGCCTGGTTGAGGACCTGGATAACGATCAGGGCCGAACTCGCGGCCGAGACGAAGGTCAGAAACGGCAGGGCCTGCACACCCGTGAACCGGATCTGGTTGAGGATGACCCGCCAGGTGTAACCGATGCCGAGTGCGGGGAGCCGGAAAAGCACCCCCCCCACCTGCACCGCGAACCTGATCTTGTTCGAAACCCTCTGCAGGTAGGTGAGGGTTCGGGTGCCGATCCGGGCCGGCAGGGCGAAGAGCCTGCTGTTGATGGTCGGGGCGTGGGCCATGGAGCGTCAGTATAGGCGGCGGGATTCGGCGACGGCAAGCATCAGCGCCGGGGTGGTGCAATTGATTGCAGTCCGGGCCGGGCTCGGTTACTGTGGGGATGATTTTATGGAGTCGGGGCAGGAGGACCATGGCCGCCTTCACACCTGAGAATACACGGGCCTACACCAGCCGCCTCGTCGAGGCGCTCTCCTACCTGCATGGTCCGGGAGTGGTGGCCGCCTCGATCGAGGATTTTCTGCACGGTGTCCAGGATCTCTTCCAGGCCAGCGGGGTGCTCTGGTGGGAGTACGCCGTACGCGACCGGATTCTGACCCTGAGCGTCCTCGCCGGATCGTTCGATCCCGGCTGGGAAGGTACGAGAGCGGCCTACGGGGAGGGACTGGCGGGAGTCGTTTTCACCGACGGTGATCCTCAGATCCTCGAAGGAGAGGCTCTACGGGCAAGTCTCCCTCCGGTCATCGCCGCCCACCCCGAGGTCGAGACGGCGGTCGGCATCCGGGTGGGTTCGGGTGACCATCCCCTGGGTGTTCTGGTGATCCTCTTCCCCGCCCGGGCCACCATGGCGATGCAGCAGATGGAGACCATGATTCTGCTCTCCCGTGCCCTGGGGCGGGCGATCGAGAGCCGGATCCTTCAGGACGAACTCTCGGAGCAGTTCCGCCGTCTCCTGCTCCTGCACGATCTATCCAGCATCCTGCAGTCGAAGCGTCCCCTGGAGATGCGGCTGGAGAAGCTCATCGAGACGCTCTCTCAGGCCTTCAGCGCCCGCTACGGCCACATCCTGCTCGCCGGCCAAGACGAGGAATCGGGGAGCCCCGTACTGACGGTGCGGGCCGCTCAGGGTGCCCCCCTCGCGGTCTTCCGGGAGATCCGTCTGGCTCCCGGGGAGGGAATCACCGGTACGGTCTTTCAGACCGGTCTCCCCCTGCTGGTCGAGGATGTCTCCCGTCATCCCGATTACGTCGAGAGCCGTCCCGATACCCGGAGTGAGATGGCGGTGCCGATCTCGGCCGAGGGTGAGGTCATCGGAGTGCTGAATCTCGAATCGAACCGGGTGGGCGCTTTCCATCAGGAGGATCTGCGCCTGGCCAGTATCGTGGCCGCTCAGGCGGGGGTCACCCTGAAACACGCTCTGGCGCTGGATGCGGCCGTAGCCCGCATGCGCGAGCTCGAGCTGGTGAACCGTGTGACCCGGGCCATCGCGACCAGTGAGGACCTGGAGGAGCTCCTCGCCAGGATCGTGGAGGAGGTCCACGCGGAGATGACGACCACTGTGGTCGGCATCCTGCTGGTCGAGGAGAACGGCGTCGACAAGCGCGGACACGCCGCGGCGGGGGGGGACCAGCAGATGTTCACCGACCTGAATATGCGGGTCGGCAAGGGGATCACCGGGCTGGCGGCGGACACCGGACGCATGCAGTACGTCCCCGACGTGACGCGCGACAACCGCTACGTCCCGGTCGATCCCACCATCCGCAGCGAGCTGGCGGTGCCGCTGATGAACAAGGGGAAGGTGATCGGCGTCCTGAACCTGGAGAGCGATCGGGTCAACGCCTTCGGTGAGGAGGACCGGCGGGTGGCCGAGATCGTCGCCGCCCAGATCTCACAGATCCTCGCCAAAGCGATCCTCTACGAGGAACTGGCTCTGATGGCCGTCACCGACGGGCTCACCGGGCTGTTCAACCACCGGCAGTTCTTCATCCGGCTCGAGGCGGAGTTCAAGCGGGCGATCCGCTATTCCTATCCGCTCTCACTCATCATGATCGACATCGATTTCTTCAAGAACTTCAACGATACCTTCGGCCATCTGCGCGGCGACGAGGTGCTGCGGCGGATCGCCCACATTATCAGCGGAACGATGCGCGAAACCGACGTCGTATCCCGCTACGGCGGCGAGGAGTTCGCGGTCATCCTGCCGCTGTGCCACGAATCAACCGCGGCCGAGGTCGCCGAAAGGCTGCGGCACCGGATCGAGCAGGCCGATCTGGGCGGTGACGGCAAACCCCTGACGATCAGCCTGGGGATCTGCACCGCTCCGCAGAACGCCGACAGCCACGAAGAGCTGGTGCGCCGGGCCGACGACGCCATGTACGTCAGCAAGCGGCAGGGCCGCAATCGCAGCACCCTCTGGCGTCCCGATCTGGCATAGATCCGTACTGGAGCAGATAGAGGCACCAGTAGATCCCCCGCCGGGCGAGGAGTTCGGCGTGCGTGCCGGATTCCCTGATCTCGCCCCGGTGCAGGACGATGATCCGGTCGGCCTTCTGGATCGTCGAGAGCCGGTGGGCGATCACCAGGGTGGTCCGGCCGGCCATCAGCGCGGCGAGAGCATCCTGGATGAGGAGCTCGGTCTCGGTATCCACACTGCTGGTGGCCTCGTCCAGGACCAGGATGAGCGGATCGAAGGCGAGGGCCCGCGCGAAGGCGAGAAGCTGACGCTGTCCGGCCGACAGGGTGGCCCCGCGCTCGACCACCTCGGCGTCGTAGGCGCCCGGCAGCCGACGGATGAAGGGATCGGCGTTGACCTGGCGGGCGGCCCGTTCCACCGCCTCCCGCGTGATGCCCTCGTCACCCAGGTTGATGTTCTCTCCGATCGTGCCGCTGAAGAGGAAGACCTCCTGCTGGACCACCCCCACCAGGCTCCGCAGCCGCCCGGGATCCATCTCCCGGACATCGATCCCGTCGATCAGGATCTGTCCCCCTCCCGGCTCGTAGAACCGGGAGAGCAGGCTCGTGAGGGTCGTCTTACCCGCCCCGGTGGCGCCGACGATCGCTACCGTCTGGCCTGGTTCGACGGTGAACGAGATGTCCTTCAGGATCCACGGCGCGTCATCTTCGGTGCCGTCTCCGGTGTTGTACCGGAACCTGACGTCGCGGAATTCGATCCGTCCCCGCGGCGGATCGGGCTCGCGCGGCACCGGCGGGGCCTGGATCAGCACCGGTTCGTCCATGAGCGCGAAGATGCGTTCACTGGCGGCCATGGCGGACTGCATGATGTTGTATTTCTCGGCCAGATCGCGCACCGGGTGGTAGAACCGCTGTACGTAGAGGATGAACGCATACAGGACACCGAAGGTGAGGCTGCCCCCGATCACCCACCCCCCGCCGAACCAGACCAGGGCGGTCAGGACTAGAGCGCTGATGAAATCCACCCCGGGATAGAAGAGGGCATAGAAGAAGATCGTCCTCAGGTGGGCGTCGCGCAGTTCGCCGTTGATCTCCCGGAACCGTTCCAGCCGCTGTCTTTCGCGGGTGAAGATCTGGATCACCCGCATCCCCATCAGGTTCTCCTGCAGGAAGGCGTTCAGACGACCGAGCCGGGAGCGGACTTCGCGGTAGGCCTCGCGCGCCTTGAAACGGAACCAGAGCGTGCCGCCGAGCAGGACCGGGAGGATCAGCATCACGACCGCGGCCAGCCGGGCATCGAGAACGAACATGAAGACTACGATGCCGCTCAGCATGAAGACATCCCCGAAAATGGCGACGACCCCGCTGGTGAACATGTCGTTGAGGGCTTCGACATCATTGGTGAGGCGCGTCTGGATCCAGCCGACGCTGGAGCGGTCGTAGTAGCTGAGCGGCAGGCGCAGCAGGTGGGCGTAGAGCCCGGTCCGCAGGTCGAACATGGCCCGCTGGCCGGTCAGGTTCATCAGGTAGAGCTGCAGGTACTGGAAGATGAAGCCGCCGACGACCGTGGCCAGCAGCAGGAGCGCCATCCGGTTCACACCGCTGATCCGGGCCGCGGTGGTGAGATCTCCCGCCGTGCCGGGATCGATGAAACGGTCGATCGCCGTCTGGGCGATGGCGGGACCGGCGAGCTGGATGAGTGATCCGGTGAACATCAGCACGACACTGATCGCCACCCAGGTCCGGTAGGGTCGCAGGTAGATCATGAGCCGGCGCAGCAGGCGGCGGTCGAAAGCCTTCCCGCTTTCATCGACGACCGGATCGAACGGGCCCGGGCTCATGCCAGCGCCTCCAGTTCATCGAGCAGGGCCTGACGCTCCGCCATCGCGGCGTAGCGCCCCCCGCGCTCAACGAGTTCGGAGTGCGTCCCCTGTTCCACGATCCGGCCGTCCTCGAGCCACACGATCAGATCGGCATCGTGCAGCGTGCTCACCCGGTGACTCACGATCAGGGTGGTGCGGGCGGCCATGGTGTCGCGCAACGCCGCGAGGATCTCCTCCTCGGTGTTCGTGTCCACGCTGGAGAAGGCGTCGTCGAGGATGAGGATGGCCGGGGTGCGCAGCAGGGCACGGGCCAGCGCCACCCGCTGTTTCTGCCCACCGCTCAGGGTCACCCCCCGCTCTCCCACCAGCTCGTCGTAACCCTCCGGGAAGGCGCTGATCTCGGCGTGGATCCCGCTCCGGCGAGCCGCCTCGCGGACCGCTTCCCCTTCGGTCTGTTCGTGACCGAAGGCGATGTTCCCGGCGACCGTATCGCTGAAGAGGAAGCTCTCCTGGGGCACCATCCCGACCGCGCCGCGCAGGGTCAGCAGGGGGAGGTCGCGCACATCGAGGCCGTCGAGGAAGAGCTCTCCCCGCCGGGGCTGGAAGAGACGGGGGATCAGCTGCAGCAGGGTCGATTTCCCGCTTCCGGTCGGTCCCGTGAGCCCGACCGTGGCGCCGGCCGGGATCCGCAGGGTGACATCATCCAGGACCGGGGGGCCGGCGGGATCATAGGCGAAGGTGAGGTGGCGGAATTCGATCGCACCGCGGATCGGGCCGGGAGCGGTCACCACCCCGGGTTCATCGCGGATCTCGGGTTCGGTCCGGAGGATCTCGGCGATCCGCTCCAGGCTCGCGGTACCCCGTTCGAAGAGGTTGATCACCCAACCCAGCGCGATCATCGGCCAGGTCAGCAGAGCGTGGTACTGGGTGAAAGCGACCATATCTCCGAGGGTGATGGCGCCCCGGATCACCTGCCGGCCTCCGACCCAGAGCACCATCATCAAACCCAGCGCCGCGACCCCCATGAGCAGGGGGAAGAAGCTGCCGTAGATGCGCACCAGGGCCATGTTCCGGCGCACGTATTCCCGGTTCATCGCCCCGAAGCGTTCCACCACTCCGGCCTCGCGGGTGAAGCTCTTGACCACCCGGATACCGTTGAGGTTCTCCTGGGCGTGCGCGCTCAGGGTCGAGAACTGTTCCTGCACGGCCGTGAAGCGCCCGTGCAGGAGCGGACCGACTTTCACCGTGATGAGCGGCAGGGCGGCCATGGGGAGGAATGAGAAGAGGGTGAGGGTCGGGCTGATCGAGACCATGATGGGCAGCGCCACCGAGGTGAGGACGATGAGTTCGACCCCGTTCCAGAGCCCGGGGCCGATGAACATGCGGACCGCTTCCATGTCGTTGGTCGCCCGGGCCATGAGATCGCCGGTCTTCTGGCGGTTGAAGAAGCTGAAGGGGAGGGTCAGGAGGTGGCCGAAGAGATCGTTGCGGAGGTCGAAATCGATCTTCCGGCTGGTCCCGATCAGCAGGATCCGCTGGTAGTAGATGAAGATCGCAGCGGCCGCTTCGACACTGAGCAGCAGCAGGATGTACGCCCCCATTTCGCGCCGGTCACCCGCGGAGCGGAGGGCGTCGACGGCCCAGCCGAGGATCCGCGGCCCGATCAGGCCGAGCAGGCTCCCCAGCACGACGAAGATGAGTCCCGCCCCCAGCGCACCCCGGTATCGCGCCAGGTACGGCCACAGCGGTCTGAGACGGTGGATGGGTGACCTCCCGGTGATCTCGGCCGATCCGATGAACGGATGTCAAGGTAGGCGCGGCGGTGCGGCGGTCAACCGGCACTCTGATTGTCCGGGCCCGGCCGCAGTTCCGGGACGGTCCGGAGAAGGCGGGGGGATACCGCTCTCAACCGCAGAGAACGGCACCGCCGTTCACGTTGAGGATCTCACCCGTGATATGCACCGCCAGGTCCGAAGCCAGGAAAACGACCGGCCCGGCGACATCCTCCGGGGCGCCCATCACCCCCCGCGGGATGCCCCGCTCGACCGCAGCGATCTCGTCGGGAGTCAGGGCGTCGGTGACCATATCGGTGTAGATCCAGCCGGGGGCCACGGCGTTCACCGTGATCCGGTCGGGGGCGAGTTCCACCGCGAGCGATTTAGTCAGGCTCTGCACGGCCCCCTTGCTGGCGGCGTAGTGGCTGTGCCCGGCCTCCCCCCGCTGCCCGGCGGTCGAGGACAGGTAGATGATTCGGCCGACTCCGCCGGAGCGCAGATGGGGTACGGCGGCCCGGGTCAGGTCGAAGGCCGAATCGAGGTTCACCCGCATGGTGTCGGTCCACACCCCGTCGTCCATCGTTTCGATCCGCCCCCCGGTCCAGATACCGGCGTTGTGGACCAGGATATCGAGACCCCCCAGGGCGTCGGCGGCGACCGCGATGAGCCCGTCGCACCCCTCCCGCGTACCCAGCTCGGCCTGGAGGGCGACAGTCTCCCCCCCCCGCTTGCCGATTTCCCCGACCAGGGCATCGGCCGCATCGGAGCGCTCGCGATAGGAAAAGGCCACCGGGGCGCCGGCCGCGGCCAGCAGGCGCACGCAGGCCGCCCCGATCCCCCGCGAGCCCCCCGTCACCAGGGCCCGACGTCCGCTCAGATCGATCATCCCCGTCTCCTGTCGTTGCCGCCGTGCAGCTGTCGTTGCCGTGTAGCGCTGGGACTGCGGCCGATTGTCTGAAGCCACCGTCTATAATTTGTACCCGATCCGGCGCAGGAAGGCGTGCCGCTCGATCTGCTTCTCCTCGGTTTCCTCCCCCAGCGGGACCGGGCCGTCGATCACCCCCACCACCCCACGCCCGTCACCCTCCTCCACCACCAGCACCTGCAGCGGATTGGCCGTGGCGCAGAAGATGCCGCAGACCTCCGGAACCGCCTTGATGGCGTTGAGGACGTTGATGGGAAACGCTTCGGTCAGGAAGACGGCGAAGACGTGGCCGGCCGAGATGTCAAGACAGGCCCTTCGGGCCAGATCGGTCATCGCCTCATCGGTGCCGCTGAATCGGATCAGGCGCGGTCCCGACGCCTCGCAGAATGCCACACCGAACCTGCAGCCGGGTACGCTCTGCACCAGTGCCTCGTGCAGATCCTCCACCGTCTTGATGAAATGCGACTGGCCCAGGATGACGTTGACCTCGTCGGGTTTGGTGATGGGGACGAGCGAAAATTCCATCGGATCAACCTCCCTGCCGGGTGAAGCCTCGGAACCTGCGGCGCCGCCGTCCGTATCACAGTACATCAGGGCGCACGCCGTGACGAGTACGGAAGAGGAAGCGCCCATCCCGACCGCCGCTGGCCCGAGGCGGTGAACCGGGAGTTAAAGACGATCATGAACAAGTCGCGAGGTACCATCATCCGCCAGATCACCGGCGTCACCATCGCCGTCATCGGATGCGCCGGTCTCTTCCTGCCCGTGCTGCAGGGATGGCTGCTCATCATCGCCGGACTGCTGCTGCTTTTCCCCGAGAACAACCGGGTCGGACGGCTCATCAGGTCACGGATCCGCCGCAAAGAAGACGCCCTCATAGCCCGGCTGCAGCAGCGTCGCGAAATGCAGACGGTACGGCGTACCTTCTGAGACGAGCAGGGGTCGATCGGCGCCGGGAGCGCGGTTTCAGCGCACGCGCTTGCTGAAGCGCAGACCGGCGACGAGCAGCGCCAGCGGACCCAGCGTGAGCAATCCCTTCAGCTCCACCCCGAAAGCCTCCAGCCCGCTCCCCTTCAGGAAGAGTTCCCGCACCACCGCCAGGAAGTACCGGATGGGATTGAGATAGGTCAGCAGCTGCATCTCCTCGGTCATGTTCTCGATGGGAAAGAACAGACCCGACATGATGATCCCGAAGATCAGGACGAACCAGATCATGAATAAGGCCTGCTGCTGGGAGCGGGCGACGGTCGACACCAGGATCCCCAGACCGAGGGTGTTGAAGAGGAAGAGGACCGCGAAGAGGGCGAGCAGCGGGATCGAGCCTCGCAGGGGAACCTTGAACCAGACGATGCAGATTCCGATGGCGAAGGTGAGGACGAAGAACGCGATACCCACGAAGGGGAGCACTTTGCCGAGGATGAGCTCGACGGTCCGGATGGGTGTGACCGAGAGTTGTTCCAGCGTGCCGTCTTCGCGCTCCCGCACCAGGCCCAGCCCGGTGATCAGCGCGGTGAGCATGGTAAGCAGGATCACGACGATCCCCGGCACCATGTAGATGCGGCTGACCAGTTCCGGATTGTAGAGCACCCGCAGGCGCGGCCGCAGGTCGGGCAGGTCGCCGCCGGTGAGGAGACCGTGCACCCTGGCCAGGGCGTACGATTCCACGATCCCGCGGGCGTGGGCGGCGGCGATGAGCGAGGCGTTGGAATCCACTCCGTCCAGGAGGATCTGCACGGTCCCGCTCTCACCCCGGCCCAGGGTCCGTCCGAAGCCGGCCCCGATCACCAGGGCTCCGGCGATCTCGTTGGTGTCCAGAGCCCGGCGCAGGTCCGCCGGCCCGGTCAGGGTCCGGGAAACGGCGAAAGTCTCGTTGTGACGGAAGCCTTCGACGAGCCCCCGGCTCTCGGGGGAGTGATCGTAATCGAGCACTCCCAGCGGCAGATCCTTCACATCGCGGGTGATGGCGTAGCCCAGCAGCAGGGTCATGACGATCGGCATCCCGACGATCATCCCCCGCAGCTGGTGATCGCGGCGGACCTGGATCAGCTCTTTGCGGAACAGATGACCGATGACGCGCAGGCTCCGCATGGCCTACTCCAGCCTCGGTTTGAACCGCAGCACGCTGGCCGCGAGCAGCACCAACATGAATCCAAGCATGAAGGCGCCGTTGGTGAGGAAAATCGCCGCGCCCGATCCTTTGAGCAGGATCCCCCGCACGATCGGGATGTAGTAGGTAGCCGGGACGATGCGGCTCACCAGCTGCAGGAACACCGGCATGCTGCGCACCGGGAAAATGAAGTCGGAGAGCATGAAGGCCGGCAGGACCGTGACGAGAAGAGCCGCGAAGGTGGCCACCCGCTGCTCGGCGAACAGCGTCGAGATGAAGAGGCCGATCGCCAGGGCGGCCAGGATGTAGAGGGTGGTGTAGCCGAAGAGCACCGCGATGCTGCCCCGCACCGGCACACCGAAGACCAGGGCGCCGGAGAAGAGGATGAAGGCACCGTCGCACAGCGCCAGCACGCCGTAGGGCAGGACCTTCCCGACGATCAGCTCGCCCGACCGGACCGGACTGACCAGGAGCTGTTCCAGAGTTCCCGATTCCTTCTCGCGCACGATCGTCACGCTGGTGAGCAGAGCCGAAGCCATCATCAGGATCACGGCGATCAGGGCGGGCACGATGAAGTGACTGCTGCGCAGTTCGGGATTGTACCAGATGCGTGTTTCGGCCGAGACGGGGAGCCCCGAGAACCCGGTCCGCCCCTCCCCCTCCAGCAGGACGACCGCCGTCTCCACCGCCTTCTTCGAGACGATCCCCTGGGCATACCCCATGGCCATCGAGGCGGTGTTGGGATTGGAGCCGTCGATGATGAACTCCACCGGTCGCGACGGTCCGCCGGTGAGGGCTTCGGCGTAGCCGGCCGGAATCACCACCGTCAGCACCGTTTCCCGCCGCAGCATCCCACGTTCGGCCGTCCCGGCGTCGGGATAGCGGGCGGCGAGCACGAACTGTCCCGAGGCGGTGAAGGAGGCCAGCAGTTCCCGGCTCTCGGGGGTGACGTCGTGGTCGACGGCCCCGAGCCTGATGTTCTTCACATCCAGGTTCATGGCATGGCCGTAGAGGAAGGTCATGATGATCGGCATCAGGATGATGATGGTCAGACTGCGCGGATCGCGCAGGATATGGTGCAGTTCCTTGCCCATGACCGCCGCGATACGGCCGAACATCACGCTTCCTCGTGAGCCGAGAGCGCCATGAAGACCTCCTCCATCGAGGCAGCCCGGTGAGCGTCCCGCAGTTCGGGCGGCGCACCGATCGCCGCCAGACGACCCGCCCGCATGATCCCCAGCCGGTGGCAGTACTCGGCCTCGTCCATGTAGTGGGTGGTGACCAGGATGGTGGTGCCGGCGCGGGCCAGGTCGGCGATGATCCGCCAGAACCGGCGCCGGGCGACGGGATCGATACCGCCGGTGGGTTCGTCGAGGAAGAGCAGCGGGGGCCGGTGGATGAGGGCGCAGGCCAGGGCCAGCCGCTGGCGGTGTCCGACCGGGATCCGCCCCGTCACCCGTTCGGCCATTTCCTCCAGGTGGAAGGTCGCGATCAGCTCGTCGCGGCGGGAGGCGAGCTCGCGCCGGCCCAACCCGTACACCCCACCGAAGAAGGTGAGGTTCTCCCGCACGCTGAGATCGGTGTAGAGCGAGAACCGCTGCGACATGTAGCCGAGCCGGGGCTTGACCTGTTCCGGCCGGGTGTGCACCGGCACCCCCACCACCCAGGCCTCGCCGCCGCTGGGCCGGAGCAGTCCGGTGAGCATCCGGATGATGGTCGTCTTCCCCGCCCCGTTGGCTCCGAGCAATCCGAACACCTCGCCGCGGGCCACCTCGAACGAAACGGCGTCGACGGCGGTGAAACGCCCGAACCGGCGGGTGAGGTCCCGGGCCTGGATGGCCGTTTCCCCGGGCGGCGGCGTCACGCGGCCTCGCTCCCCCCGGCCAGGGCCACGAACACATCCTCCAGGCTCGGTTCGCTCCGCTTCAGGCCGGTGACGGCGAGGCCGGCTTCTTCCAGAACCGTCCGGACCGCGGCCCCGTCCCCGGTCGACCCGGTCAGGGTGACGTGCAGGCTGGTCCCGAAGGGAACGACATCCCGCACCAGCGGCACTCCTTCGAGCACCCGGGCGGCCTCGGCCAGAGGATGGGCCGTGACCTCGAGGATCACGGCCTCGAAGCCCGCCCGCAGAGCGGCCGGAGTGCCGCGGGTCAGGACCCGGCCCCGGTTCAGGATGATGACGGCGTCGCACCGGTCGGCCTCGTCCATATAGGGAGTCGAGACCAGGATGGCGGCGCCTTCGGCCCGCAGCCGGTCGAGGATCGCCCACAGCTCGACCCGGCTGATGGGATCCACCCCGGTGGTGGGTTCATCGAGCAGCAGCACCTCGGGGGCGTGGATCAGGGTGCAGGAGAGGGCCAGCTTCTGCTTCATGCCGCCCGACAGCGCGCCGGCCCGCCGGCGCCGGAAGGGTTCGAGCCGGGCGAAGGAGAGCAGACGGATCATGCGTTCGCGCCGTTCGGCCCGCGGTACGCCGAAGAGCCGGGCGTAGAAGAGGAGGTTCTCCTCCACGCTGAGATCGGGATAGAGGCTGAAACGCTGCGGCATGTAACCGATCCGGCCGCTCGAGGCCCGCTGCCCCGTAACCTCCTCACCCGCCAGTCGGACCTCTCCCGCGTCGGGACGGATGAGACCGGTCAGCAGGCGCATGGTGGTCGTTTTGCCCGCCCCGTCGGGACCG
>CAYSYY010000008.1:0-22954 GCA_964435265.1 uncultured Gemmatimonadota bacterium | reverse complement strand
CCCTCTCTCTCCCCATATCCGTCCCCATCGTCCAGTGGTCAGGACACCGGGCTTTCAATCCGGAAACGGGGGTTCAATTCCCCCTGGGGACACCATCGATTGCCCATCCGGCCCCGCCCGGCGCGAGCGGGGCTTCTCGTGAGGGAAGGAAAGATCATGCCCGTCACCCGCGAAGCCGTTCTGGAAGCCCTCTCCGCGATCAGGGATCCCGATCTCGGCAAGGACATCGTCTCGCTTGGATTCGTGAAGGATCTGCGGATCGAAAAGGGGAAGGTGTCGTTCACCCTCGAGCTCACCACTCCGGCCTGCCCGGCCAAGAGCCAGTTCGAAGAAAGCGCCCGCGAGCTCGTGACGGCGCTCGATGGAGTGGACGAGGTCATGGTGACGATGTCGGCCCGGGCGCCGCAGCAACAGGTCGAATCCCGGAATCTCCTTCCGGGCGTCACGCATATCATCGCGGTGGCGAGCGGTAAGGGAGGGGTGGGCAAATCGACCGTGGCGGCGAACCTGGCCCTGGCCCTGGCCGGGGATGGCGCCCGGGTCGGATTGCTCGACGCCGACATCTACGGACCCAGCCAACCGATCATGTTCGGCATCAAAGAGCAGCCCGAGACCACCGCCGAGCGAAAGATCATCCCGATCGAAAAATACGGTCTGAAATTGATGTCGCTCGGTTTCATCGCCGATGAGCGGATGCCCGTCATCTGGCGGGGTCCGCTGGTCGGTAAGATGGTCCAGGAGTTCCTGGGAAGCGTGGAATGGGGTGAGCTGGACTATCTCATCGTGGATCTCCCCCCGGGCACCGGCGACGCCCAGTTGACCCTGGTGCAGAACACTCAGCTCTCGGGTGCGGTGGTCGTGACCACTCCCCAGGAGGTCGCGCTCGAGGATGTCGTGCGGGCGCTCCGGATGTTCCAGCGCGTCAACGTGCACATCCTGGGGCTGGTCGAGAACATGGCCTACTTCATCTGCGACGGCTGCGGGAAGCGCCATGATATCTTCTCGACGGGGGGTGGCCGGCGGGCGGCCGAGGACCTGGGGATCCCGTTCGTGGGCGAGATCCCGCTCGAGACCTCGATCTGTGCCGGAGGGGACGCGGGAACCCCGGCGGTGGTGGCAGATCCGGCCTCCCCCGTCGCCGCCGCTTTCGTCGGTCTCGCCCGGGCGGTGGCCGCCAACGCGAGCCTCACCTCCCTGAGGCAGGGGATCAGCCAGCGCGAACTGGCCCGGATCAGCGACAAGCGGGGGGAGACGGACACTGATTCATGAACCTGATCGACACCGCCGTCATCGCCCTCATGCCGCTAGTTCCCCGGTGGCTGGTGGCCCGGTTCGCCCGTCCGTACATCGCCGGAGAGACCCTCGATGACGGCCTCGCCGTAATCCGCCGGCTGGCCGGCGAGGGCTGCCTGGCCACCCTCGATGTCCTGGGAGAGGAGGCACGGGAGGCCGCGGAAACAGAGGTTTTCACCCGGCAGTACCTCCTGGCCCTGGACCGGATCGCGGCCGAGGGAGCCGACGCCAACATCTCGATCAAGCCGACCGCCCTGGGCCTGGACATCGATCCCGCCCGGTGCGAGGACAACCTGCGGCGCCTGCTCGGGAAGGCCCGGGAACAGAACAACTTCGTCCGCATCGACATGGAGGATTCTCGTACCACCACCGCCACTCTCGATCTCTACCGGAAGCTGCGGGCTGATTTCGACAACACCGGGGTGGTGCTCCAGTCGCGCCTGAAACGGAGCCTGGCGGACATCGACGCACTGATCCCGCTGGGAGCGAACGTGCGGGTCTGCAAGGGGATATACGTCGAGCCCGCCGAGGTCGCCTACACCGATCCCCAGCGCATCCGGGACAACTTCATGGCGATGGTCGAAGCACTGCTCGCGGCCGGCTGCCGGGTGGGGATAGCCACCCACGACCGGCAGCTGGTGGAACGATCCTTCGCGCTGCTCGCAAAGCTGGACCTGCCGCGTGAAGACTATGAGTTCCAGATGCTCCTGGGTGTGGAACCCGGACTGCGACGCGAGATCATCGCAGCGGGGCACCGTATGCGCGTATACGTGCCTTTCGGCGAGCAGTGGTACGCTTACTCCACCCGCCGGCTCAGGGAGAACCCGGCCGTGGCCGGGCACGTCTTCAGGGCCCTCTTCAAGGCGAAAGCCTGACCGCGTAACTGGACGTTTCGGTTCTCCCGCAATAGCGGTAAAGGAATCATCCGCTGGCACGTCATACTACATGGGCGGGAAAAACGGGTTGGAGGCGGATGCGAGCGATGGAATGATCGGGGTGACGGCCTCCGGGCGGGTGAAGAGTTGGACTTGACGCAGGACCCCTCCGGTGCCTAGCCTATGGGGTCGGTTTCCGATTGATCTCACTGGCATGTGAATGGATCCCGACCGGGATCCCCAACCATCACCCCGAGTAGAGAACCATTCGGGAGGAATGCGGCATGAAGCGTACCGTACTCATGGCGACGGCACTCGCCCTGCTGATCCCGGCGGCAGTCGCAGCCCAGGGCACCATCGAAAATCCGGAAGCAGGTCGAAAGTTCAATGAAGGCAAGGCCCTCTTCCAGCAGGGTCAGTACCAGGAAGCCCTGACCCTGCTGCTGGAATCGGCCGAACTGGAAGCGGGCAACTACCAGGCCCACTACATGCTCGGTCTGACCTATGCGAGACTGCGTCAGTACGATGAGGCCCTGGCCCAGCACGAGGCGGCCCTGCGGTTCAATCCCAACTACTACCTCGTGCACTTCGCCATGGGCAATATCTATCGTGATGCGAAGAACGACCCGGAAAAGGCGATCGAGCACTTCCAGCAGGCCGGAGCGATCTCGGAGCAATTCCAGCAGCCGTACTGGCGGGCGTTCTTCAACCTGGGATCGACCACCTTCCAGCTCGAGCGCTGGGACGACGCCCTGCAGGCCTTCAACAAGGTAACCCAGTACGAGCCGACCAACGAACAGGCCTTCGAGATGATGGGGCGCTGCTACGTGGAGAAGGGCGACTATCAGAACGCCATTATGCAGTTCCAGAACGCGGCGAACCGCAAGCCCACCTGGTACGAGCCCCACTTCTACCAGGCCAACGTGCTGAACCGGATGGGCAACTACGACCAGGCCATCGCGGCCGCCGACCGGGCCCTGGAGCTCATGCCCGGCAACGGCGGTGCCCTTTACGAGAAGGGCCTGGCCCTGAAGAACAAGCAGCAGTGGGACCCGGCCCTCGCGGTCCTGCAGGAAGCCGCCCGGGACGTCCAGTGGCGGCAGATGGCCGAGTACCAGATGGAGCTGATCCGAAACCGGGACGCCTACGTAAACATCCCGCCCGACACCTCCCGGACCAGGATCCCTCCGGTTCTGTAGCCCGATTCTACTCCCTGATGTCCTCGGGACCGGTGATGTAGAGCATCGGTTCGGCCTTGAGGTCGATGGTGCGGTCCTGCTCCAGAGCCGAGCCGTCGGAGGCGAATAGTACCCTCACGATCGGCCGCAGCGGGTACCCCCGGTTGATCTCCACCACCTTACAGACCTCGCCGGTGTTGAGGCGGACGAAGGACCCGATCGGAAAGACACTGATCTCTTCGATGAAGGTCTTCACCATATCGCTCGGGAAGAGCTGCCCCCCCAGACGGATGATCTGCTGCAGGACGTTGAAGGGGATCATCCGATCCCGGAAGGGGCGCAGATGGGTGAGGGCCTCGTAGGTGTCGACGAGGCCGATGATGACGGCGTACTGGTGGATATCGCCGCCGGCGAGCCCTTCGGGGTAGCCCGAGCCGTCGTACCGCTCGTGTTCCTGGTAGACCATCTCGGGAAGCCAGGGGTAGGCGCGGGCATACGACTGCAGGATCTGTCGCCCGAAAGCCGGGTGTTGTTTGACCTGGGAGTACCCGGCCTGGTCGAGCTTGCCCTGTCGGGTGATGAGGCCTTCAGGCAGCTGGGTCATCCCGATATCGTGTACTGCCGCCGCGAGGGTGAGTTCGAAGAGCTTGCGTTCGTCGAGGTTCCGTCCGATGCCCATCCGGGCGGCGAGCAGCGTCACGTTCACCATGTGGGTCGCCAGGTAGAGGTCGGCGTCGCGGAAATCGGGGGTCCGGGTCACGACCTGCAGGCAGAGGTCCCGCGTTTCGCTGATCCGGGTGACCAGATCCTCCACCAGGGCGGTCACGTCACCCAGCGGCGGGTTTGACCGGCTGCGGTGTCCCGAGGTGAAACGGTACACTATATCCACCGCCCGCTCGTAGAAGATCTCCCGATCGGCTTCGGTCTGCCCGGATTCGAGCGGGGGGATGACCGGTGCTTCCGGTTCGGTGGGGTGGGGGGGTATGGTCGGTTTCTTGACTCCCTCCGGAGGCTGGCTGGGCACGAGCTCGGAGAGACGGGCCGCCCGGGCGGTTTCGGCGAACGGCGTCGGCGGGGCTTCCGGATCAACCGGTGGCTCCGTGTCAGGGGGGGGTGGAGGAGCCGGCGGAGTCGTTGCCGGGGCGGTTGTTGACGCCGCTGCTTCCGATGCCCCGTCCGGCCGGGGCGTGGGTTCAGGTGGTGCCGGTACGGGGGTGGGGGTGGTATCGGCGCCGGGGAAGAGGGTGCGCTGGACAGCGGCGGCCGGCGGCGGGGGCGCCGCGGCGTGAGGGGAGAGATCCCGGATGGCGCCGAGGAGCTCGTCCTCCGGCACCGGGCGGATGAAGATGTGCAGGCCGGGGATGCCCGAGAAGAACTCGGCGGTGTCACGATCGGGAACGATCGTCACCGCCCGGACCGAACCGGCGGCCGAGAGCTCATCGATGAAATCGCGGGCGCCCTCGAGGTCGCCGTCGATGACCGGGACCGCGCGCACCGCGGTCCGGATAAGCCCCAGGGCCTCTTCGAAGGACTGGAACTGACGCATCCGGTAGCCGCTGACCTCCACGGCGCGCCTGACCGCCGCGACGATATCGGCGTTGGCCGTGATGATGATGACCTCCGGGAGGGTCTCCCCCGCCGGTCTGATCGGCTCCCGGGTGGGTCGGCGCCCGCCCTCGGGCTTGATGGAGTCACTCAGCCGAACCATCGATCATCTCCTCCGGACACGCGTTCCGCCGCTCCATGAAGAGCATGAAACGGCCGATGATGACGAGGATGACCGCGCCCTGGACGAGCGACAGGATAGCCAGCAATCCGGTCGCGTTATGCAAAGTAATGGCACTCAGGGAGAGGACCACGGAAATAATGCAGAGGAAGAAGACGGTATCGAAACGGTTCAGGCCCAGTTTGAGCAGCCGGTGGTGGATATGATCGCGGCCGGTGTACTCCAGCCACTCCCGGAAGGTGCGGATGCGTCCGTCGGCGATCCGGGTGATGGTGATGAAGGTGGTGTCGAAGACGGGTACGCCCAGGATGAGCAGAGGGACCACCACATCCAGGGTGATCGCACCGGGGCCATTGCCCCATTCCCCCACGATCGCGATCGAGGCCAGCGCGAAACCGAGCAGGGTGGCGCCGGCATCGCCCAGGAAGGCCGAGGCGGGGCGGGGGCGGAAGTTGTAAGGCAGGAATCCGGCACAGGCCCCGCCCAGGCCGGCGCAGAGCAGGAGGAAGTCCGGCTGCTGTGTCTGGACCGCCACCAGGCCGAAGGCCGCAGCGGCCGTGATGGTGAGTGCGGTGGCCAGTCCGTCCACCCCGTCGAGGAAGTTCACCGCATTGGTCAGGCCGAGCAGCCAGAGGGAGGTGACGGCGATCTCCAGTGCGTCACCCCACCACGTTTCGGGCAGGAAGGTGATGCGGACACCGGCCGCGATGACGATCGCGGCCGCCCCGAGCTGCACCAGCAGTTTGAGCAGGGCGGACAGCTCGAGCAGGTCGTCGAGCAGGCCGATCAGTACCAGCAGCCCCAGGGCGAGCATGATCGCCCCGATTACCCGGCCCTCGTAGTGATGGGGAAGGTTGAGGTAGAGGAAGGTGACCGCCAGGAATCCGAGATAGATGGCCAGCCCGCCCACCAGCGGGATGGCGCCGATATGGTGTTTGCGCTCATCCGGCCGGTCGACCAGATCGATCCGCCGGGCCGGGACGCTGAGGACCGGTACCAGGGCGCAGCTCACCAGGGCGGCGAAGGTGAACGGTCCGGCCCAGTTGAGCCAGGGGGGCATAGCGATGAGCGGGTGCAGGACCAGGAAGAGGACCAGGCCGAGAACGGCGAGAAGGGAAGCGATAAGGCTGCGTCGGTTCACGGTATGATCCCCCGTGTCCGGGCCTCGGCCAGGACGTCGAGCACCCGCTGCTGTTCCACCTCGGTCAGCGAGGGGTAGATCGGCAGGCTGATCAGGCGCCGCCACGCCGTGTGAGCATGGGGGAGCGGATCGGAGCCGGTCAGCCGGTCGAGGGTGACGGGTACCGGCCGCCGGCAGTGTACACCGCGCTCCTCGCAGAGCGCCAGCAGCTCATCGGCGTCGCGCCCGAGCCAGCAGAGGTAGCGGAAGTAGCCCGGGGCGGCACCCTCGGGCGGCCGGACCGGCTCGAGCCCGAGAGCGGGAACGGCGGCGTCGTAGCGGCGGGCCAGCGCGCGGCGGCGGGCGATGAACTCCGCCAGACGCGACCACTGCACCGAGGCCAGAGCGGCCTGGAGATCGCTCAACTTGAAATTGAAGCGGCGGGCGGGGGTATCGCGGCCGTCGTAGTCCCTCAGGTCGCGGGCGGTCTCGAGCCCGGCGGCGGTGCGGACGGCCAGGAGTCCCCCTTCCCCGGCACAGAGCATCTTGGTGGCATAGAACGAGACAACGGCGGCGTCCCCGGCGGCACCGAGGGGGCGGCCGCCGTGCTCGGCGCCGAGGCTCCCGGCGCAGTCCTCGATGAGGATCGGGGCGAGGGGGCGCCAGGCGTCGGCCTCGAGCGGGTAGCCCCAGGGGTGGACGAGGATCACGGCGTCCACCAGGCCGGGCTCGAGCGCAGCGGGTGAGGGCGCGATCCCCCCTTCGGCACAGTCGAGCAGAAGGGGCTCGGCACCGGCCCACTGGACTGCGTGCAGAACCGCGCTGCAGGTGAACGCGGGCAGGGCGACGCGCGAACCGGCGCCGATCCCCAGGCTGACCAGGGCGAGCAGCAGGGCCTGGCTGCCCGAGCCGGTGGCTACGGCGCCGGGGGTGCCGAAGTAGCTCGAGGCCAGCGCCTCCAGCTCACCTGCCCGCGGCCCGGCGCCGGGATGACCCGCTGCGAGCACGGCCGCCACGGCCGCCCGTTCCGCTTCACCCAGGGTGGGGCGGGAGTGCGGGACGATCTCAGATGTTGATGTGGAGCCGCTGGCTGACGAATCCTTCAGCATGTTTCACCCTTGCCTGGATTCCGCGGAAGACCGCCGCGCTCATGGCCATATCGACGATACTGGTATCCTCGATATGGGTTTTGGTGATCTGGGAGGCGTGCGCCTTCAGCAGATCCATCTTGGCCTCCAGCACCTCGGAGATGTCGACATAGACGTGGGGATCGAAGTTCTGCGAGGTCGGTCCCTCGTAGAACAGGAAGTTGGGCGTGTAGCGGGTGGCCGAGAGAGTGCAGGCGGTGAGGTTGCGGTGGTCCTGGTGGGTGTCGTCCCACCAGTGGGTGAAGATGAAGCGCGGCCGCACCTTCTCGATGATCCCTTCGAGCTCGCTGATCAGACCCTGGTTGAGCGGGATCTGGGTGTCGGTGTAACCGCCCCAGAAGAGATCGGCCGCCCCGATGAGCTGGGCGCTGCGCACCATCTCACGGGCCCGCTCGTTCCCGTCCCCGCCGTAAGATCCGTGGGTGGCGAGGTAGAGGAAGACCCGGTGCCCGGCCCGGCTGTATTTGAGCAGGGTGCCGCCGCAGCCGTATTCGATGTCGTCGGGATGGGCGCCGATGGCGAGGATATTGACGTTTCTTTCCGGCGTTTCCATTCTCTCCCTCCTCGCGCCGGACCGGCGTGGCGCTCCGGCCCGGCCACGACGTTTCCATCATTCCCGGCCGGCGTCGGTCAGCGGCTGTTGGCGCTGCGCAGAACCCCGAGTGAATCCGGCCCGCAGTTGCATAGTAGGTCCACCGCCGACATGGCCGGCAGGAAGTCACCGAAAGGCTGATCGTACACCGGGTGGGTGAAATCGTGAACGATCACGTCGATCCCCGATCCCCGCCAGACCTCCAGGTCCATGTACGCCGGTCCCCCCGCTCCGGCCAGGTAGGTGTCGGCCCCCAGCTCGGAGCAGATGGCGATGAGCCGCTCATCGGGCTGCTCGGGCGCCGGCGCCAGGTCGCTGGCCAGGATCAGCGGCGTGTCGATCCCCAGGAGTTCCCTGAGTGCCTCGATGGTGGCCCGGTTGAGCTCGGCGAGGTGGGTCCACGCCCGCTCCCAGACCGCGGCGAGGCATCCGGCCACCGGATCGACATACGGCGTACCGCCGTACCAGGTGCGCAGGGCCTGGGTGTGTTTGCGCGGCCAGTTCGGCTCCTGCGGATTGACCTCCACCTCCCGGATGAGCTGACCGAAACGGTGGCGGACCGGCACCGTCACCCAGGCCGGCCCCCGGTCGGTCTTGAACCGGTTTCGGTTCTGCCACTCGCCTTTCTTGAACTGCACGGTGTCGAGCAGGACGAACCGGTCGGCCCGATCCATCTTGTCGAAGTACCCCGCCCAGGGCAGGTACTGCGGCTGGTGGACGGCGACGATCACGGCCGGGGACCTCCTCCTTCTCCGGTGCCCGGGTAGCGCACGAAGACCGGGTTGGAGACCAGCCGGTGGACACCGGCGTCGACGAGGATGCGGAAGAAGGCCGCCTCTTCATTACCGACCGGTCCGGATTCGGTGAAAACGAGGTTGAGGGGAGGCACTCCCGCCCGGTCGAGCACGACCTCGCCCGAGCGGACCAGCCTGACCCGGACGGCCGGTGGTTCGGGACCGGTGAAGGAGACCCCGGCGTCGACCCGGAGCGGGCCCTCCGCGGTTACGGTAGAGCCCATACCCCCCGGCCGCCCACCGGCCGTGACCTCGAAGCGGTCCAGCCGAAGGTGCCCCCCCGGTCGGGCGGCCAGCAGGGCGTACCCCCGGCCTTCGCGCAGGGCGTCGAGCAGAGCCTCCTGCGAACGATCCGGTGCCAGGACCACGCTCAGCACCCCGTCCACCCGTTTCGCATTCGACCCTTCGAGCTGTTCGGGGTAGTGCAGGGCCAGTTCCCCCCACCCCCACACCGGATCCGAACGCTCCCCGGCCAGGTATTCGAGCAGAACCCGGTCCCAGACTCCGCCCGGTTTCTCCACGGTCGAGGTGGCGGGGTAGATGGCGCCGAAGGCGGTGTACCGGGTGCTCTCGAGCATCACCTGGGGATGGGGCTCGGTGTGGATACGACCCCACGGGTAGCTGTGATCGTCGGTCGCCTCGATCTGTGTCCAGATGGTGAAGCCGCCCCGGGCCCGAACGGTGTCGATCAGGGCCTGGTAGGGTGCGATCGGGGTCTCGTCCCGGTAGGCCGGGAAGGGGGCCGGGGGCGGCGGTCCCGACCAGATGAGCAGCGCGGTCGGGATGAAGCAGAGCACCGCCGGCACGAATCTCAAACGGTTGAGGAAAACGAGGAAGAAGGCGCCCGAGATGAGCAGAACCGCCAGCCAGGGCAGGTCGCGCCACGACCCGATGAGGTCGTGGCGCAGACCCAGAACCGGCAGCCGGGCATAGTCGTCGGGACCGGGCAGGCCGAGGGCCAGGATGTTCCGCTGCCAGTCCCACATCGAGAGATCGCGGTTCCAGGGCGCTCCCGTCCAGCGGTAGTACGGGGCGATTTCAGTGCCGGCGATGAGGGTGACTTCGGGGACGGCACGGTCGAGTTCGGCTACGGTCCGGAGGTACTTCCCGATGCCGTAGGAGCGGATCGAGGGTATCCGTCTCCGATAGTTCCAGAACCAGCGCACCACCGGCGGGGCCCACTGCCACTGGGCCAGGAGCTGCTCGGTGATGACGACGGCGTCGATGTCGCGCGCCGCCGCGGCCCGCTGCAGGTTGACGAGCTGGTCGAGGCCGTGGTCGATACCGGCATGGGCGTGGAGCAGGAGGCGCCATTCCTGCAGTTCCCCGGGCCGGGCCTGTCCGGCGGTTCGGGCGGGCGGAACAGGAAGCGAGAGCAGCAGGCCGGCGGTCAGGACGAAGCGGGAAGGCGTCAGGGAAAGCAGGAGAGAGCCCACGGGCGTGTTAATACTCCCCCTCCAGAGTGCGGGAGACGTCGTAGATGACCATCTCGTCCACACTCTCCAGCTTGCGGGAGGCGCCGAGGAGCAGGGACAAGTTACAGATGTTGTTGATACGCCGGGGGATACCGCCGCTCAGATCATGGAGCAGTTCATATGCGCGCACAGTGAAGATATCCGATGAGCTTCCGGCGGTATTGATCCGGTGCCGCACGTATTCGCAAGTATCGTCTCCGGTGAAGGGACCGAGGTGGGCCCGCATGGCCAGCCGCTGGGACAGCGGTTTGTTGATGTCCACCTTGAGCCCGATCTCCGGCTGTCCCACCAGGAAGAGGTTCACCAGGGTCTTGCCCTCGTACTGGTAGTTCAGGAGCATCCGGATCTCCTCGAAGGTTTCCCGGCGCTCGATGATGTGGGCCTCGTCGATGATGAGGATGGTGTCCTTGCCGTCGCGGTAGTTATTGGTGAGCGCGTTCTCGAGGGTCTGCACCACATCGGCCTTGTGGGTCGGCACCGAGGTCAGTCCCATCTTGATCAGGATCATGCGCAGCAGCTCGAGATCGTCGAGCTGAGGGTGAGATACGAGCACGAAGCGGTAGCTGGCGGTATCGAGACGGGACCTGAGCAGGTTGATGACCAGGGTCTTGCCGCAGCCGAAAACGCCGGTCAGCAGAGCCGCCCCCATATCGTTCTGCACGCAGAAGAGCATCCGGCTCAGGGTCTCCTCGTGCTGTGGAGAGTGGTAATAGAAATCGGGGTCCGGAGTGTTCTTGAACGGCATCCGGGTCATCCCCCAGTGCTCCAGATACATCGTGCCGATCCTTGTCAGAGCCAGGACGAGGTTCCGCCTCATGGTCGTGCGACGTCTATCTGCGTCATATTAGAGAACGAGGGGGAGCGTTGGCCAGCACCATATGTTGACGCAGGGATCGGCCGATCCTGCCGATTGCCTGCTTGTGGCGGATTCGACCCCCGCGTATGCTCCTCTGGAAACGGAATGCGGGGGAGTCATCTATGCCGGCACGGCTTCTCGTCGTCGAGCGACATTTTCCTTTCAGCGGGGGAGCACGCACCGAGAGCTACGTTCAGCTCTGGCCCGGCCTGGGGTGGCAGGTAGGTGTGCTCACCCGCGATCCCCCGTCAACTCCCTTTGATCCGGAACAGGTCATGGCCGACGTGCCAGACTCGGTGGCGGTCGAGCGGGTTCCCGCCCGACCGCCGGGCGAGGGCCCCGGTCTGCTGCCGGCGAAGATCCGTCGCGGAGTCTTCCGGCTCGTGCACCGGCCGCTCCCGGACATAGAATGGGTCGGCCCCGCCACCCGAACGATACGGGGGTGGACCGGCGGACGACTCCCGGCCCTTCTGTACTCCTCCAGTCCGTCTGAGAGTGCGCATGAGATCGCCCGCCGCCTGAGCGAAGAGTGGCGGGTCCCGTGGGTCATGGATGTGCGCGACCTGTTCACCCAGTATGAAGGCAGGTTTCATGCCCTGACGCCGCTCCACACCGCCTGGGCCCGGCACCTCGAAGCACGCTGGTACCGTCGCTGCAACCGGCTCATCGTCAACACCGAGTTCCACCTGCAGAAGCTGCGGGAACGGTTCGTCGTTTCCGATCACAAGACCCTCATCATTCCCAACGGCTACCGTGATGATGACCGATGCCATGCCGGGGAGAGCCTGCCGGCCGGCCCGGTCGGTCCCGGGCGACCGCTGCATATCGGCTACCTGGGGGTGCTGTCCAAGCCGGCCAACGCATGGCGGGCCGTCCTGGAGGGTATGGCTCGGATATCATCGCCCGCCCGGCCGATCGTGCTGGAGATCTGGGGCCGGCCCGAGCCGGTGGTGGTAGAAGCCGCCGGTGCTCTCGGCCTGCAGGCGGGCGTGCGGTTCCGAACGCCGAAACCCCACGTGGCGGCGATGAAGGAACTGGCGGCCTCGGACTGTCTGCTGGTGGCGACCGCCCCGTCGTACGGTCACCTGGTACCCCAGAAGCTCTATAACTATCTGGCGCTTGAACGATGGGTTCTGGCCGTCGCGCCCGTCGACTCCATGGTGGCCCGGGTGGTCGAAACGGTCGGAGTCGGAGAGAGAGCTGATCCCGAGGCCGCCGCAGTGGCCCGACTGATGGAGCGGGCGGTGGCCCGGGTTGATGCGGGCGAGCTGCGGCCGCCGGTGAACCGGACCGCGCTGGAAACGTACTCCCGGACGGGTCATGCCCGGCGCCTCTCCGAGATGTTCCACGAGGTGCTCGGCGATGCCTGAGCCGCTCCACGTCCTGTTCGTCGCCCGGGCCGTGTAGGATGGAGTTATCAGCGGTCAGAGGGTCGCGGCGCGGGGGGTTCGCTGCTCACTGGCGGCGGTGACCTCGCCCGGCGAGCAGGAGGAGGTTGAGGGCGCCGAGACGATCATGCGGCTGCCGGTCCGCGGGATCCGCGATCCCGGCTATCTCCCCGGGTTCCTTGCCAATGTCGTCCGCCTGCGGCGCGCCATAGCCGTGGCGCGGCCCGGGCTGGTGCATGCACATTTCGTCGAGGATTGCGGATGGCTCGGAGCGTACGCCGGTTTCCACCCGTGGGGGATCACCGCCTGGGGATCGGATCTGCTGGTTCTGCCAGGCCGCTCGCGAACCGGAGTGGGTCGCTGGTTGACCGGACGGGCGCTCCGACGCGCCGACTTCCTCACCGCACCCAGTCTGCCCCTGCTCGCGGCGGCCGAGCGGATGGGTCTGCCCCCGGACCGGGGTACCCACCTGCTGTGGGGCGTCGACAGGGACCGTTTCAATCCCGGGGTCGATCCGGAGGTGTTCCGCTCGCGCCTGGAGGTGCCGGAGGGTGTTCCCCTGGTGCTCTCGCCCCGGCGGATGGAGCCTCTCTATCATATCGACGACGTCCTTGACGCCTGGGAGCGGACATGTTCAGAAGGGAGGCGATCCATCCTCGCCCTGGCCACCGACGGCGGTTCGCATGAAGGACACTTCCGCTGGCGAGCGGCCGCGAGCGCGTGGCGGGCCGATATCAGGATCCTGCCGGCGCTCGATTACACCGAGATGCCTGCGTTGTTCGCCGCCGCCGACGTGGTAGTCTCGATCCCCGAGAGTGACGGCACGCCTATGTCGGTCCTCGAGGCGCTGGCCACCGGCACCCCGGTCATCGCCGGCGACCTGCCCTCGCTGCGTCCGTGGGTGCTGGAGGAGCAGACCGGCCGGCTGGTCCCGGTGGGTGATGTGCCGGCCATCGCCGCCGCCCTGTGCGATCTGCTGGGGGACGAAGCTGGCCGGGAACGGATGGGTCGGCTCGCGGCCGCCCATGCAGCGGCCGAAGCCGACCAGGCGGTATGGATGGACCGGGCGGTGGCTCTCTACTGTAACCTCGCCCGTCTTCCCCCCGATAGTGCTCCTGGCGACCGGTCGGGAACGATCCGGGAGACGCGGCCGTGAGCTGCCGGATCGCGGTGGACGGCCGGGAATGGCGGCGCGGCCGCTGCACCGGCATCGGTCGGTTCCTGGAAGACCTGATTCTGCGGGCGGTGACCCGGCGTACCCACCTCGTCTGGCACATCTATCTGGCACCGGACGGCGAGAGCAGGATCGAAGCTCCAGCCGTATCCTATGAGCATCTCCCGCGCCTGCCCGCCCCCGTGGTGGACCAGGGGGTGCTCCCCGCCCGACTGGCCGCGGCTCCCCCGGAGCTCTTCTTTTCGCCGTATGCCAAACTGCCCTGGCGGCTGCCCTGTCCCGCGGTGGTGACGGTCCACGACCTGATGCCTCTCACTCTGTCCCGGCAGGAGGGTGGACTCTCTCAGCCCCGGAGGGCATGGTTCCGATGGTACGTGCGCCGCTCGCTCGCGGCCGCCGATCTTATCGTTACGGTTTCCGAAGCCTCCCGCCGTGAGATCGGCGAGCAGGTGGGAGTGGTGGAGGCCGGAATCGAAGTGATCCCGGAACCGGCGGGCCGCCTGTTCCGGGAAGGCGGGGGACGGCCCGGATCCGAGGTCCGGTCCCGGCTGGGGATCGAAGGTCAGTTTCTCATGGCAGTGGGGAACTTCAGCCCCCACAAGAACCTGGAGCTCATCCTCAGGGCCTGGGCGGAGCTGCGGGTGGAAGGGATCGGGGGGAGTCTGCTCCTGGTAGGGGAAGGGAAGGGAGCCGGCGCACTCCGGGCGCTGGCGGGTTCGTTCGACGTCACGGATACGGTTCGCTTCCCGGGGAGGGTCGGGGATGACATGCTCCCCGCGCTCTACCGGGAGACGGCCGGCCTGCTGCAGCCCTCTCTCTCCGAGGGGTTCGGACTCCCGGTGGTCGAGGCGATGGCCTCGGGCGCCCCGGTGGTCGTCTCGGACCGCGGCAGCCTGCCCGAGGTGGTCGGTGAAGCAGCTCCGGTGCTGGATCCATATGACCGGTCGGCCTGGGCCAAGGCGATGAAGGCCCTGCTCACCGATCCCGATCACCGCCGCCGGTATGCCGCGGCCGCGCGGGAACGCGCCGGCCTGTTCACCCCCGAACGGACGACCGACCGTCTGCTCGAGGTGCTCGAAAGCATGATGCGCCATGACGGGTGAGCACGGCAGCAGAGGATCAACCGAACACCCGGATCAGGATGTCCGGGATGCGGGGGGCACCTCGTACGGACCCCGGGCGGCCCGCAGCACCATCGTCGTGACGGTTGTGAAGATAGCCGCTACGGCGATCTCTCTGGCGACCACAATGATCCTGGCCCGGCTGCTGACCGAGTCGGAGTACGGGATCATCGACCTGGTCGCGACCTGGACCGCCCTGCTGGCCATCAGCACCGATCTGGGGTTGAGCATCGCCACGATCCAGCGATCGCACATCACCCAGGATCAGATCTCCACCCTCTTCTGGCTCAACACCGCTTTCGGCTTCAGCCTGTGGGCAATCTGCTCGCTGGCCGGGCCGCTGCTGGTTGTCTTCTACGCCGAACCGGCTTTGTACTGGGTGGCGCCGGCGGTGGGGATGAACTTCTTCTGGTCAGGGCTGGGCGCCCAGCCGGATGCTCTGCTCCGGCGGCGGTTCGAGTTCGCAAAGAACGGCACGGCCGAGATCATCGGCCGGTTCGTCGGGCTGGTGACGGGGGTCGGGGCGGCGCTGGCCGGCCTCAGCTACTGGGCGCTGGTGGTGAACACCCTGACCACGGCAGCCACCCGGACGGTGATCCTGCTTGCCGTCAGCCGTTTCTGTCCCGATCCCCCGCGCCGGGGAACCGGAGTACGGCCGATGATCAGCGTCGGCGGGTGGTACGTGGGCTTCAGCTTCCTGAATTACTTCGCCCGTAACCTGGACAACGTCATCATCGGTAGGGTACTCGGCAAGGCGGCGCTCGGCATCTACGCCCGTGCCTACCAGCTCTATCTCATGCCGCAGAGCTTGGTCAGCGGTATCCTCGGTCAGGTCACCCTTCCCACCCTCTCCCGGCTGGCCGGGGACCGGGAACGCTACCTGCAGGCCTATCTCAGAATCCTCCAGGTCACCGTGCTGACCGGGAGCGCCCTGGGCGGATGGCTGGCCGTCCTGGCCCCGGAGGCCATCCTGGTCATACTCGGTGAGCGATGGCTGCCGGCGGTCCCGATCTTCCGGGTGTTCGCCGGGGTCGGGGTCCTGCAGCCGATCCTCTCGTCGACGGGATGGATCTACACCTCCCTCGGTCGGACAGACAGGATGTTCAGATGGTCGTTCCTGCCGGCGATCCTGCTCTCGATCGGGTTCGCGGTCGGGGTCCGCTACGGCACCATCGGGGTGGCGTACGCCTACGCCGTGGTCTGGGTCGGACTGCTCTTCCTCCCCGGGCTCGCCTACGGCCTGGCGACCATCCCCGTCGGACCGGGGTACATCCTCCGCCGGCTGTTCCCGCACCTGGGCGTGGTCGCGATATCAACGCTCGGCGCGTTCCTCATCCGCCGGCTGCTCCCGGTGGGTATGGATCCACTGCTCACCGGGGCCATTGTCATGGTTCCGACCCTCCTGATCCATCTCGGGGCCGCCCTGGTGATCACTCGTCCCACCCTCGAGGCCATCCGGCTGCTGCTGAAGGCCGAACCGGGCAGCGGGTACCATGACTGACGATGGCATCCTGGTCGTGCTGGTTGCCTGGAACGGACGGAAGTGGCTGCCGCGCAGTATCGATTCGGTCCTGGCTGATCTGAGCCGGCACGATCATCTGATCGTCATCGACAACGGGTCCCGTGACGATACGGACGATTGGCTGAAAGCCACCTGCGGCGACCGGATCGAAGTGATCACGAACCACTGGAACCGCGGTTTCGCCCGGGCCTGCAACCAGGGTCTGCGTGAGGCCGTCGAGCGCGGCTTCAGGGCTACTCTGATCCTCAATCAGGACACCTGGTTCGCACCGGGCTTTCTCGATGCCCTGCGCGCCGTGCTCCTGCGCTCGGAGGAACAGGGGATAGGAATGGTGGGACCGGTGCATTACGGCTACGGGGAGAACGACGGACTTGACCCGGCCTTCGCCGCACAACTGAGGGAAGAAGGTATCCCGGCGGAGCGGCTCGGCGATCATGAGTGGCTGCCGACGGTGACACAGATCGGAGCGGCGATGCTCATTCCGGTAGGGTCCGTCCGGCGGATCGGCGGATTCGATCCGGTCTATTTCGCCTATGCCGAGGAGAGCGACTTCATCCGCCGCCTGCGGTTCCACGGCCTGTCATGCGGGATCGTGACCGGGGCGATCCTGCACCATCATCACACCAAACAGAACGTGAACCTGCCGGCCTGGCTGAAAGCCCACGTGATCAAGAACGGCTATCTCTTCCCTCTGAAGGACCCCGTCCCGTCGACCGGGGCGCTTCTGTGGCGGTACCTGCGGCATGATCTGTGGCGGGTAATGCGGAACAAGGGCAGACTCGGCGACCTGAGGTACCTGCTGTTCACCATCCTCGTCCAGGGTTACATCATGCTGATGCTCCCACGAACCCTGCTGGTCAGGCATCGTGAGCGCCGCGGCGCCGCTCATCTGTAGAGCCGGACGTCAGGCCGGTTTGCAGCCGACGAAGAGCAGGTTGCTGCTGAAGCGCCGGTCCAGCCGGGTACGCGGATCGGGCAGCTCCCGGGAAAGATCGAGGTCACCGGGGCCATCGATGGACGGGGGAGGGACCTGAGGGCGGGGTGTGCTGAGCAGCTTCCGGCCCGCACTCCTGACGTTCTCCACGATCCACCATGACCAGTCGCTTTCAAGGGTGCCGCCGCCGGCAAGTTCGAGGACCTCGATCCCGGCCTGCCGGGCCAGACGGATCAGCTCGGCACGGCGGTACGGCTGCTCGAAGAATCCCCGATCCACCCGTCCGAGCCGGCGGCGCAGGCCGAATATAAGGCGGTACAGTATGCCGTCGCGGTTGGGTACGGTGAAGAGGTGCAGGCCACCGGGACGCAGGAGATCGTTGCAGGTTTGCAGAGCCCGCCCGCGATGCTCCCCCGCGAAGTGTTCGAGGGTTCCGAAGGAACAGACCAGATCGAACCGGCCCCGGAGATCCCCCGGCAGATCGAACAGGTCGGCCTCGATACCCTCCGGTTGCAGACCCAGATCCCGGTGCGCGGTCAGGGCGGCTTTCAGGGCGGATTCGTTGTAATCGAGCAGAGTGGTGCGGGCACCGGCAAGGCCGAGCAGCATACTGAACTTCCCGTATCCGCTGCCGACCTCGATAGAGGAAAGGTCATCGGGGAGCCCGGTGATCCTTTTCCAGCGGAGGAACCGTTGCCACTCCAGGCGGCTCTGCCACTGCACGAGCCATCGGAGCACCCGGCTCCGCTCCACTTCGGCCACCGTCCAGTGTCCAGCCATTTCCACGTTGACCGGGTCCCGGACCGGTTCTCCGCCCTCCTTCTCCGACATCCGCTCCTCCCTCTTCCCCGGGCGAGCCGCCCCCGCTCCGATGGTCAGCAGTCACTCTCCCCGGGAGGAAGCACTTCCCGGTACAGGTTCAGGGTGCGGGCCACCATGCGCTCCGCTCCGTAGTTCTCCAACGCCAGCCGGCGCCCCTCCGCGCCCATCCGACGCCGCATCCCGGGCCGGTCAAGCAGCTGCACCAGCGCCTCCGCCAGCGCCGCCGGATCGCCGGCGGGGACCAGGATCCCGCTCACACCGTCGGCCACGACTTCCGGGACACCTCCCACGCGGGTTGCGATCACGGGTAGAGCGTCGGCCATAGCCTCGACCAGGACCAGTCCGAAACCTTCGTTTACCGAGGTCAGGACGAAGATGTCCGCTACCCCGAGTAGCTCCGGGACATCCTCACGCTGGCCCAGGAAATCGATCCGCTCCGTCAGCCCCCGGCTGGAAGTACGCTCCTCCAGAGCGGTGCGTTCCGGCCCCTCGCCGACGACCCACAGTTTCCAGGCCGGCGGTGACGTTTCGAGGTGCTCCAGGGCATCGATCAGCGTCCCCTGATCCTTCACCGGAACCAGCCGTCCGACCGTTATCAGTAGAACCTCGTGTTCTCCGATCCCCGATCTCCTCCGGCGTTCCGCCCGCTGATCTTCGGAGATGGGGGCATAACGATCCAGTTCGATCCCGTTGGGGATCTGGCGGTGCTGGTCCGGTCGTCCGATGCCAGCCCCCAGGTAGGCTTCGGTCTCGAGGCGGTTGAGGCCGATGATGAGATCGGTCCACCGGGCCGACAGACGTTCCAGGGCGGTGTAGATCCGGCGGGAGAGCGATCCGAAGTAGCCCGTCAGAACCGTACCGTGGGGAGTGTAGAGGCGCGGCCGGATGCCGGCCAGCAGGGCGGCGAGACGTCCCAGGAACCCTCCCTTACTGGTATGTGCATGCACCAGGGAGGGCCTGATCCGCCGCATCAGACGCCACAGGGCGAAGAGAGCGGAGATATCCTGAAGGAGATGGACATCACGGCGCAGAGAGGGGATCACATGGACCGGGATGCTCAGGGCGCGCGCTTCGGGGAGCAGGTCCACGGCCGGTGGTTCGGTCAGGCCGGTGGCGAGTTCGACCGGGATACCCGCGGCCTTGAGTCCCTTGAGCAGGAGCAGAACGGTGTTGGGCGCACCGCCGGCCTCCAGCCGGGTGATCACGTGCAGAACGGGGCGATCCATCACCGCCCTCCGGCGAGCCGGGTGAGGTCATCGACCGTCTTCTCCCACCCGAATCGCCTCTCCGCTTCGTAGCGGCACCGGCGTCCGAGGTCCCGCAGGCCGGGCTCACCACGGTCGAGCACTCCGGCGATCCGCTCGGCCAGGGCTCCAGCGTCGGCCGCGGAGGCAACGAGCTCGCGATCGACCGGTTCCAGCAGCTCCGGGTTGGCTCCGACCGGTGTCCCCACTACCGGGGTTCCCGAGGCGAACGCTTCGAGGGTCACCAGGCCCAGGCCCTCCAGCCCGCGCGTCGGCACCACGAATAGATCGGCCGCGCCCAGTGCCCGGGGTACCCATGCATCGGGCAGGTAACCCAGGAAACGGATCTGTCCGGAGAGTCCCTGCTCCCCGGTCTGCCTTTCCAGTTCATCTCTCAGCGGACCGGTGCCGCCGATCAGTAGCAGGGTGGAGGGATGACGCTCCAGCACCGCCGGCAGCGCGGCGAGGAGCAGGTCCACTCCCGTCCGCCGAACCAGCCGGCGCAGGGAGAACAGGATGGGGCCTTCGACCGGCCATCCCAGCTCGCGACGCGCCTCTTCCCGATCCCGGATCGGACGGAACCGCTCCAGGTCCACTCCGGGAGTGACCGGAACCGGTTCGGGTGCGGCGGGATGATGGTGGCGGAGCCGCGTGCCCATGAACCGGCTGAACACGGCGATGCGCTCGAAGCTGGACAGCGCCCGGGATTCGAGGAAGGCCCGGAACCGCACTCCCGGATCACGGGGAGAACGGGGCGGGTCCGACGCCAGCATGTACTCCTCGGCCCAGGGGCTGTGGAAGAAGTAGACGGCCGGGACGGCGCGGCGCTGCAGGAGCGGACCGGCGATGAGCCCCCCGAAAGGCTGATGCACGATCGCGGCGTCGATCCCGCCGCTGTCCAGAAGATAGCGGAGCCTCGCTTTCATCTCCTGCCGGGAGCGCCAGAGCGCGCCGAGTCCCATCTCCCCCCGGAGCAGGAAGGAATGGACCCGGATCCCGTTCCATGAGCCCTGTTCAGGCAGGCTGTCGTTCAGACGACCCGTGATCCAGTGGACCTCGCCGCCCGCGGTAGCCAGGCGCCTGCCGGTCTCGGTGAGCACAACCGTCATGCCGCCGAGGGGATCCGCGGCGGCGCGATCGCTGAGGAGCAGCCACCGCATCAGTCTGAAGAAGGCGTGATGGGTCGGGCCGGCACCCCGCCCACGACCCCGCCGTCGGGGACATCGGCGGTCACCACTGCCCCGGCGGCCACGACGGCGCCCTTCCCGATGCGCACACCTGGAAGCACGATCGCGCCGGTACCGATGAAGGCGTTATCAGCGATGACGACCGGGGCTACGGTGTCGGTGACGTGGTCGTGGACGACGATGGTGACCCGGAACGAGATGACCACCCCCGGGCCGATGGTGATGAGTTCGGGGTAGATGTCATCCAGGTAGCAGTCCGGCCCGATGTACTCGGCGGCTGGATCGACCTGCATGCCCAACAGGCGGCAGCAGCGCAGCCGGAAGCCCTTGCCGGGGGCGAACCGGGCCACCAGGGCCAGCAGCTTGCGCTTCGCGAACCGGAAGCGGTGACGATAGGTACCCGCCTGTGCCTCGTATTCACCTCGCGGCAGGGCGGCCAGGCTCACGATCGTGCTCCTCTGCGTCATTCCACTCGCTGCTTTCCGATATCCACCCCCATTGTATGATCTGCCTTCTCCCACCGGCCAGCGGCTTCGCTGCAATCACCCTTTCGTCATCCCAGTCGCGGACTCAACAGGCCGTGGGAAACGCTCAGGCGCTCAGGCTCAGGCTCGGCACCCGCTTCGGCGGTTTCCGCCTGCGCGGTATTGATGATGTGGAGCAGGGTCATGACCCCCGTCATGAACCAGAACGGTTCCATGATCCGCACGATGATGAAGGTGTTGGAACCCACGGCATGGAGCAGAAGCCCGGCCAGGCCGGCGAGATAACCGATGCAGAGCCCCCGTTCCTGCCAGTCGGTCGATGACCTGAGAGCCGCCAGCCCCTGTTGGAAGAGGGCGATGATGAGCCAGAGGAAGAAGGCCAGCCCCACCAGACCCATCTCGATCAGGACCTTCGGATACTGCCCGTCGATGAAGCCGTGTCCGGTGACCCCGAAGCCCAGGATGGGCCTTCGCGGGAAATCCCGGAGCACGTCCGAGAACGATTGCAGGCGGGCGCTGGTGGAGGTATCGAGACGCACCCCGCCGACGGTTACCTGACTGCTGTATTCCGGCTGACCTCCGAAGGTGTAGGCGACCCTTTCCGTGACCTCGGGAGGAGCCAGGAGGAAGAGGATCAGGGCGGCGCATGCAATGCTGAAGAAGGCGATGATCCGCTGGCGCGCGAAGATGATGAGGGCGATGGCCACTCCGATCATACCCAGGTAGGAGGCCCGGGAGAGGGTATAGAGGAAAGGGATCCCCATGATGGCTCCGCCGATGATGAACCGGACGGACTGCCGCAGTGACGGAGATGAGATCAGCAAGCCTCCCAGAAAAGCGATCAGGAAGAGCAGATATCCACCGAGGGTGTTGGGTTCTCCGGCCTCCCCCTCGAAAGGGGCGGTCACCCGCACGCCCAGCGGGATCTGGATCGCGGCGTAGACGGCCACCAGGATGCCGGTGATGAAGATGGTGATGACCAGCCGCCGGATCTGCGCTTTCGTCTGGATGAAGTTGACAGCCGCGAAATAGACGAAGACGTACTCGACGAACTTCAGGACGAAGAAGAAGCCCACGACCGGGCGCACGTGGTCGAAGAGCATGCCCACCGCGGTGCTGACGGCGGCGGCCGTGAGGTAGGCGGCGATCGGGCGGTTGAGGGGGGTGGAGAGGAAGAAGCCGAGTTCCTTGTAGACTGCCGTCCGGGCGAACCAGGTGAAGGCGATGATGGTGAGAAGGAAGTCATCACCGCGCAGGGTGACCCCCCGGGAAGCCGTCGTGCCGCCGGTCAGGTTCCCGACGATGATCTCAGGCCCCAGTAGCATCGAGAGGATGAGGATATAGAGCCCGGCCTCGGGCCAGATGAAGGTGATGATCGTGATCATAAGGCCGATCACGATGGCCAGACCGATGATATTCTCGGAGCTGCCGATCGCACGGGCGGCGAAGAAGATGAGGGCGCCGGTCAACAGCGCCAGGAAGATACTCAGGGCGCGGTCGGTGGAGTGAAGGCGAGCCACGGGCTCACGGCGAGGGAGGCGGCACCAGACGCGGCAGAGTGGCGGGGAAGTCCCCGCTTTCGGCCAGGTGCGCGGCGATGCGTTCGCACTCCTCGCGACTGGTGTACTGTCCGATGAAGATGCGGTTCCAGCGGCCGAGTCCGGGTACCTCTTCGAGCCGTGACCAGGCCGAAGCCGCCCGGGCGGGATCCCTGCTCCGGAGCTTCGCGAGGAAGGCGGCCGCTTCCCCGGCCGAAAGGAACGATCCGACCTGGATGCTCCAGACCGGCTCCGGGGCGAGGGTGCGATCGCCGGCCGACACCGGGGGAGTCGGGTCGGGTCGGGTTTCGGCCGGGGGCGCCGGTGGAGTGGGTTCGACGGTTGCGCCGGCCGTGGTCTCCGAGCAGGTGCCGATCAGGAGGGAGACAGCGAGCACCACCACGGCCGCGCCCAGGGCGATCCACCCCCAGAGCGGAACGGCCCGGAGCAGGCCGGGTTTGTCATCCGCGGGAGTTCCGGGT
>CAYSYY010000007.1:13419-22959 GCA_964435265.1 uncultured Gemmatimonadota bacterium | reverse complement strand
CCGATCTCCTGGAGGTACTTGTCCAGCGACTGGTCCTCGCGGGTATAGGGTTTCTTGGTGAGCTTGGCCACTGTTATCGGTACTCCTCGTGCCGTGCGGATGCGGTGCTTCAAAGGTGCGGTGTCGGAACCGTGGGCGGTGGATGGAAGCGCGCTCGTCAGTAGGACGCACCGTCCGGCTTCAGGTTCCCTCTCCTGCAGGAGAGCGGAACCGTCCGTCCGGATACCCCTAACTCGCAATCGGCGGGAAAGCATCCGCAGTCAAGAATTATCATACCCGCCATTTCTTCTGTCAAGGAAGTTAGAGATTTCATATATAGGACGCCTAAACTTCGAATGAGTTTATCACAGCGGGGGGAAAAAGCGAAGGAATTTTTCCTCCCGTACCTGCACGCCGGGGGAACCCGCGGCCGCGGAATCGACGGCCGCATCCACGACCGCGCTGCCGAGCCGGGACCAGAGGGAGCGCGGGGCGGGCCGGGGTCTGAACTCGCGGCGCAGGTTGTTGACATCCAGGGGATAGAGGTCGGCGTAGACGGGTACCCCGTCCACGAACGCGGTCAGCAGCAGCGCCCCGCGCGCCGTCGCGGTGTAGGATCCGAAGACGAAGTTGCCGAGCGAGTAGGCGATGAGCCGGCCGCGGTACCATTCGAGCGGCTGCAGGGTGTGGGGGTGGTGTCCGATCACCAGGTCGGCACCGGCGTCGACGGCCAGACGGGCCAGGGTCTGCTGGTACTCCTTGGGCTCTTCGCTGAGCTCGGCTCCCCAGTGGAAGGAGACGAGCACTATATCGGCCTCGGCGGCCGCCCGCCGCACGTCACGGAGCAGCCGCAGCGAGTCGGCGTGGGCGGTGCCGGGGCGCTCCGCCTGAGCCCAGAACTCGGCCGGGAAGGTGTGGCTGTAGGCGAGCACCGCGATCCGCATCCCGTCCCGGGCGAGCAGGGCATGGCGGTGGGCCTCGTCACGGTTCAGCCCCGTCCCGGCATGGGCGATCCCGGCCGCCTCGAGAACCGCCCACGTCTCGAAGAGACCGGGCGGCCCGTAGTCGAGGATGTGGTTGTTGGCCAGGCTCACCACGTCGAATCCGGCGGCGGTCAGGGCCGCCGCCGCCGAGGGCGGTACCGCGAAGGTGTAGGTCTTGGGCACCCGCGGCACGCCGGTGGTATCGGCCAGGAAGGGGGCTTCGAGATTGGCGAAGCGCAGATCGGCCCGGTCGAGGATCGGGCCGACACTGGCAAACGGGTAGGCCGGTCCCCGGCTCGCCAGCACTTCGATGATCCATGATCCCAGCATCACGTCGCCGACCGCGGCCACCAGGAAGGTATCGGGCGGCGCCGCCCGAGCCGCTCCGGAGCAATCCTCCGGGAGCGGTCCGGAGGCGACGGCGCGTCCGGCCGCGGACTCCCCGGCCGCCGTGAGGATCAGGGTCAGGCCGAAGAGGCCGGATAGGATGATCGCGGCGGGGAACGGTCTCACGGCCGCCGGGACCCCGATCCGACGACACCCAGGTCGCGCCCGACGGCTCCGAAGGCCTCGAGCGCCCGGTCGAGATCGTCGGTGGTGTGGGCGGCCGAGATCATGACCCGAAGGCGGGCCCGGCCGCGCGGCACGATCGGGAAGCCGATGGGGGTGGTGAAGATGCCCCGCTCGAAGAGCCGGCGCGAGAAGGTCTGGGCCGTCTCGGCCTCGTAGAGCATCACCGGGATGATCGGCGTCTGCGTTATCCCGGTATCGAAGCCGAGGGCGTCCATGCCCGATCGGAAGTAGGCCGCGTTCGACCAGAGGGTGCGCACCGGGGAGTCGTCGGCCTCGAGCAGATCGACGGCGGCGATGGCGGCGGCGGTATCGGCCGGGCTGAGACCGGAGGAGAAGACGAAGGGACGGCCCTGCTGCTTGAGATAGTCGATCAGGGTGCGCGCGCCGGCCACGAAGCCGCCCACCACCCCGAAGGCTTTGCTGAGGGTGCCGACTTCGATGCCGCAGCGTCCGTGCACAGTGAAGGCGTCCACGATCCCGCGCCCGTGATCGCCCAGGACCCCCTCCCCGTGGGCGTCGTCGACCATGACGACGGCGTCGTGCTCCTCGCTCACCCGGACGATCTCGTCCAGGGGCGCGATGTCGCCGTCCATCGAGAAGACGCCGTCGGTGATCACCAGGCGCAGGCGCGCCGCCCGCACCTCCGGTTCGGCCAGGACCCGGCGCAGATCTTCCGGATCGCGGTGTTTCCAGACCCGCCGGGCGGCCTTGGAGAGCCGCACCCCGTCGATGATCGAGGCGTGATTGAGCTCGTCGGACAGGATCACGTCCGTCTCCCCCGTGATGGCGGGGATGACGGCCGTGTTGGCGTTGAACCCCGACTGCAGGACCACCACCGCCTCGACCTTCTTGAAGGCGGCCAGCCGGCGCTCCAGTTCCTCGTGCAGGACCATGGTACCGGCGATTATGCGGACCGCCCCGGGACCGACCCCCCACCGCTTGACCGCCGCCCGGGCCGCATCCTTCAGCTTCGGATGATCGGCCAGGCCGAGGTAGTTGTTCGAGCAGAGGTTCAGGACTCTCCGGCCCTCGATGGTGAGCCAGGATCCCTGGGGCCCCTCCAGGACGCGGGAGGTGAAACGGAGCCCCCTCGCTTCGAGTTCCTGCAGGTGCGCGGCCAGGTGGGCGAACGGATCGGCCATGCGGCTCTTCCGATCCCGCTCAGGAAACGGTCAGGACGACCTTGCCACAGCGGCCCTCGTCCATGAGCTGCATGCCCTCGGCCCAGTCGTCGAGCGTGAAGGTGTGGGTGAGCACGGGAGTGATATCGAGCCGGCCGCTCGCCAGGAGCCGGCTCATGACATCCCATGTTTCCCAGAGACGACGGCCGACGATGCCGTAGAACCGGATGCCCTTGAAGATGAGTTCGTTGAGGTCGAGCTCGAGGACATCGGGGGGCAGACCGAGCTGGGCGATGTGCCCGCCGGGGATGGTGCAGGCGATGGCGTCGCGGATCGCCTGCGGATGGCCCGACATCTCCAGCACGGCATCCACGCCCTCGCCGGTGAGTTCCCGGATCCGCTCCGGGAGCGGGGTCTCGAGCGGATTGATCAGCACGTCGGCGCCCATCCGGGCGCCGAGTTCGAGCCGGTAGGGATTCGGTTCGCTGGCGTAGACCTCGGCGGCCCCGATCACCCTGGCCACCCCCACACTGAAGGCGCCGATCGGCCCCAGGCCGGTAACGAGCACGCGCTTGCCGGCCAGCGGTTCGGCCATGGCCGTATGCACGGCGTTGCCGAGCGGTTCCTGCGCACTGGCCACCGCGGGGGACAGCTCGGGGGGATTGGGCCACAGGTTCCCGGTCGGAACGGTGATGTAGTCGGCGAAGGAGCCGTCGCGATCCACCCCGAGGATCGAGGTGTTCAGGCAGACTTCGTACTGGTTGCGACGGCAGGCGGTGCAGCGGCCGCAGACGATGTGCGTCTCGGCCGAGACGTACGCGCCGACCTCGATCCCTCCGGCGCCGGGCCCCAGCTCCTCGACGATCCCGCAGAACTCGTGACCCATCGTCTGGGGCAGGCGGGGCCCGATCCGTTTCTGCGACCAGGGATTCCATTCCCAGATGTGGTGGTCGGTTCCGCAGATGGAGGTGGCCCGCACCCGCACCAGCGCTTCGCCGGGGCCGGGGACGGGTCGGGGGACCTCCCGCAGTTCGGCCCCGCGCCCGGGCGCCGTCTTCACGATCGCGCGCATCATCTCAGCCATGGACCGCTCCTTCCCTGCAGATGTTTCAGTCCTAAGTTTCCTCCCGCCGTGATGGGTGTCAACCGCCACGTCGTTTCGTTCGCCCGGCGCATCTTGCTCCCGGCCCCGGGAGAGGGTAACGTGAGGCGGATCTCGAGACGGTGCCCGCCGCGGCGGAGCGGAACCAGGACGCGGGAGCGAGCCGGAACACAGCGATGTCGGCCCTCTACCTCATCAGCGACGTACACCTCGGGCTGCAGACTCCATCCGAGGAGGCGGCCAAGCAGACCCGCCTGCTCGCGCTGCTCACCCGCCTCGAGTCCGACGCCGGCCGCCTCTGCATCCTGGGCGATCTCTTCGATTTCTGGTTCGAGTACCGCCACGTCGTCCCCGCCTCGACCCTGCCCGTCCTGGCCGCCCTGCAGCGGCTGACGCGCGCGGGGGTCGAGGTGCACTACCTGGCGGGCAACCACGATTTCGCCCTCGGCCGCTTCCTGACCGACGAGATCGGCTGTACCATCCACCTCGATCCGGTGGAGATGACGTTCGACGGGGCCCGCTTCTACCTGCACCACGGCGACGGACTGGCCGGCCGCGATCTGGGCTACCGCGTCCTCAAGCGGATCCTCCGCAACCGCCTGCTGCAGCGGCTGTGGCGCTGGGTCCACCCCGACCTCGGCTTCGCCCTGGCGCGCCGGGTTTCCCGCACCAGCCGCCGCTATACGGGAGGGAAGGAATACGGACCCTCCGATCGCCGCGACCGCACCCTCGCCGCCCTGGCCGGGCGCGGGTACGACTGGATCGTCATGGGCCACACCCACGAGCCGGAGGTGCAGCGGCTGGCCGGCGGAACGGTCTACCTGAACCTGGGATCGTGGCTCGAGGGCGGAGCGCCGCACGCCCGTTTCTCCGGCGGCGAGATGATCTATGAGCGCGCCGACGGCACCGTTGTGCGCCCCGGGGAGACCGCCCCGCTCTGATCCGAACGGTTCCGCCACCGGGCTGACGTTACCCGGTGCCAGGTCAGAGCGGATACGCCCGTCTGACCCGTTCGTCGAGGTCGGTGAGGGCGCGGTGAAGTTCCGCGGTGAAGCGTTCCAGGATCTCCCGCCGGCCCTCTCCGGGACCGATCTCCATCACCAGCGGCTCCCCCAGCGCGATCACGATCCGCCCCCGTCCCAGCAGGGATCGTTCGAGATCGCGTATGCCGTGCAGGATCATGGGCAGGACCGGCATATGGCGGCCCTGTCGAGCGAAGTGCCAGGCGAGCCGGGCCGCCCCCGGCTGCAGTTCGCCGAGCCCCCGCTCCGGACTGAGTCCGCCCTCCGGGGCCATGCCGATCACCTCTCCCCGCTCCAGCGCCCGTACCGAAGCGCGGAAGGCCGCCCGGTTGACGGCCAGCGCGCCCGGCCGGTCGGGCTCGCGTTCAACCGGGATGCAGCCGAGCCGGCGGTTCTGCCGCGCCAGCCAGTCGGCCGCCGTGTTCCCGAGCCGGCCGACCCACGACGGGAACCGGTATGCTTCCCGCAGGGCTTTATCGAACTCGGCCCGCAGGAAGTCGGGGTCCAGGAGACCCCGCTCGACGACGATCCGCACCGGCCGGGTGAAGATCCGGTACCCCAGGAAGATCTCTTCCCGGTGGGGATGGTTCGCGGCGGCGATACACGGACCGTCGGGGATGCGATCGGCGCCCACCAGGGCGACCTCGGTCCGCCGCAGGGTATCGATGAGACCGAGGAAGGTGCGGTAAGGGAGAACGGGAAGGCGTACCCGGGGGGGCGTGCGCCGCTCTTCCGGTCCGGCCCCGGTCATGCCGTCGGCTCCCCGATCACCCCTTCGAGATCGTGCTCGCCGGCTCCCACGATCTCGGCCTCGACGATCATCCCCGGCCGCAGCCGGGCGAGGGCGCCATCGGCGGGCGCTACGGCCGGCGGTTCGAGGTAGACGTTGCCGTCTACCTCCGGGGCGTCGTGCACGGTGCGACCGATCCAGGTGAAGGGAGCGAGATCGTCGAGCGGGGCGTCGAGCATGACCTCGCGGACGGTGCCGACCTGCGCCTCGAGCCGTCCGGCCGAGATCTCTTCCTGTACCGCGAGGACCTCGGCGATCCGGCGCTCGATCTCGCCGGCCGGCACCCGTGGCCCGAGGGCGCAGGCCGGAGTACCCGGCTCCGGCGAGAACCCGAACACCCCCAGCCGCTCGAAGCGCACCTTCCGCATCAGCGCCAGGGTGGCCTGGAAGTCCGCTTCGGTCTCGCCGGGGAAGCCGACGATGAGGCTGGTCCGCAGGGCTATATCGGGGATGCGCTCCCGGATCTCGCGGAGCAGTTCCCCGAGCCGGTCCCGGCCCGGCGTGCGGCCCATGCGCCTGAGCACTGCGGCCGACCCGCTCTGCACCGGGAGGTCGAGGTAGGGGACGACCCGTGAAGCGGCGGCCAGGGTGTCGAGGAGCCGGGGGGTGAGCCGGGCGGGATGGGCGTACATGAGCCGGAGCCAGAGGAGCCCCTCCACCTCGCGGTCGAGCCGGGCGATCAGCCCCGCCAGGTCGGGCCGCACCCCCTCCTCTCCCGGCGGCAGGTCGATCCCCCAGGCGGTCGTATCCTGCGCCACCAGCAGCAGTTCCCGCACCCCGGCCGCGGCCAGCGCCCTGGCCTCGGCGACGAGTTCATCGGCCGTGGTGCTCCGGGTCGCGCCGCGGATCATCGGGATGGTGCAGAAGGTGCAGGTATTGCTGCACCCCTCGGCGATCTTCAGCCAGGCGTAATGTCCCGGGGTGGTGAGCCGGCGCGGTCGGGGGGAGGCGATCCAGTCCGGCGCCGGGGTCTCGTCGGAGGTCGCCGCCGGGCGCGGCGGCCGGCCGAGGTCACGGGCCAGCTCGGTACAGACCCGGACGATCTCGTCGTCGTGCAGCAGCCCGACGAAACGGTCCACCTCGGGCAGGGCGGTCTCGAGCTCGGTCCGATGGCGCACGCTCAGACACCCTCCCATGACCAGGGCGGCGGGGGCGCCGGCCGCCTTGAGTCCGGCCAGGGCGAGGACGGTGTCGATCGATTCCTCCCGGGCCGGTTCGATGAACCCGCAGGTGTTGCAGACGGCGATATCCGCCGCCTGCGGATCGGTCACCAGGGAGAAACCGGCGCGCGTGAGGGCGGCCATGGTCTGTTCGGAATCGACCGTGTTCTTGGCACATCCGAGGGTGACGAGGCACACCCGGGGAGGCGGCTGGCTCACGCGGCGGCCGCCTGCGGCAGCACCGGCACGACGGCGCCGCGCGGCCCGAGCAGGGTGAGGAGCTGCTGGCGCAGCGAGGCGGCGTCGAGGTTGCGAATGAGCCGGCCGCCGAGGGCGAGGCTGATGATCGAGGTCTCCTCGCTCACCACCACGACCACGGCGTCGGATTCCTCGGTGACCCCGACCGCCGCCCGGTGGCGGGTCCCGAGCCCCTCCTCGATGCGGGAGCTCTGGCTCAGGGGGAGCAGACAGGAGGCGGCCGCGATGAGGCCGTCCTGGATCATCACGGCCCCGTCGTGCAGCGGTGAGCGGGGGAAGAAGATCGTTTCGAGCAGAGAGGAGGAGACCTCGGCGTCGAGCCGAACCCCGGTCTCGACGATCGCCTTCAGGCCCACCTCGCGGGCCAGCACGATCAGAGCCCCGATCCCCTTACGGCTCATGCGCTCCACCGCGGCGCAGACCTCGTCGACGACCTGCGGTTCCTCCACCTTCACGAAGTAGCGCACCAGCCGGCTCTGTCCGAGGATCACGAGGATGCGCCGCAGCTCGGGCTGGAAGATGATCACGAAAGCGAGCAGCCAGATCGCTCCGACCCCCTCGATGATGTAGGAGAGGGTTCCGAGCTGCAGGACCTGGGCGAGCCAGGCCATCAGGAAGAGGAGCAGAACTCCGAAGATCATGGGGACGGCCCGGGTGCCGCGGAGCATCTGCATCAGCTTGTAGAAGAGGTAGGCGACCAGCAGGACGTCGACCACATCCCAGAGCGTCACCGTCAGGAAGCTGAAGTGGAAGAGCGTCATGAGACCCGGTCCTCGATCAGAGCTCCGCGTATCTCGTCGGCGGTGTCGAGCGCCAGCCGGACGGCCCGGACATCGTGCACCCGCAGGATCTGCACCCCTTCGCGGGCGAGCAGAGCGCAGGCGGCCAGGGTGCCGGGGAGCCGGTCCTCCGCTCCCCGGTCGGCGGGGCCCGAGAGGTGCCGTTTCCGCGACGGCCCGACGAGCAGAGGATAACCCAATGCGTGCAGTTCCGCCATGCGCCGGTAGAGTTCGAAGTTGTGCCGGCGGCGTTTCCCGAAGCCCAGCCCCGGATCGATCACGATTCCCTCGCCCGCCACCCCGGCCCCCCGGGCAGCCGTCGCCCGGAGAGCCAGGAACGAGGCGATCTCGCCCATGAGGTCGTGGTAGTGCGGATCCTCCTGCATGGTGGCCGATACTCCCTGACGGTGCATCAGCACGATCCCGGCCCCGCTCTCCACCGCCAGGGGGAGCATGGCGGGATCGTCGGTGCCGCCGGAGATGTCGTTGATGATGACGGCCCCGGCCTCGAGGGCGGCGGCCGCAACCCCGGCCCGGCGGGTATCGATCGAGACCGGCAGGGTCGAGGATCGAACCGCGATCTCCACGGCGGGCAGCACCCGCTCCCGTTCGGCCGCCTCGTCGAGCGGAGCGGCCCCCGGGCGGGTCGACTCCCCTCCGATATCGAGCAGATCGGCGCCCCCGGTGACCGCCTCTTCCACCGCCCGGGTCACGGCCTCGTGATCCCGGGCGCGGCTTCCCGCCCAGAAGGAGTCGGGGGTGGTGTTGATGGCGGCCATGAGAAGGGTGCGGGGCCCGAGCCCTATCTCCCGGTCCCGGACCCGCCACCCCGCCGGCCGCACGAGCCCCGCCCCGGACCGGACCGCGGCGGCCGCGGCACCCCCGTCCACGGCGTCATCGAGCCAGGTCAGGAGGACCTCGAGCGGCCCGGTGAGAACGATCCCCGCTTCGCCGCCGCAGCGTTCGACGCCGTCGGGGAGCGGGCGCCGGTCCAGGTCGGCGGGGACCGGGGGGGTGAGCCGGAGGGTCACGGGTGATCGGGTCGAGAGGGAGGCGCCGGTGCCGTGGGGGGGGGTTCCCAGCGGACCCGACCAGGGGCCCGGGGCGCCGATCCGTTCCAGCTCCTGCCGGGCCTCATCGGGAGTGGAAGGCCAGAGCAGCCGGGGCGGACCGGCGCCGTCCCTCACGGGCGACCCCGGTAGATGTGCTCGAGCGCTTCCAGCCGGGAAGCCTCCTCCCGGAGCTGGCCGCGCATGGCCGAAGTGACGATCCGCGAGCCCGGCTTCTTCACCCCCCGCATCGTCATGCAGAGGTGTTCGGCCTCGACCAGCACGAGCACGCCGAGCGGTTCGAGCGACTCCATGAGGGCTTCACAGACCTCGGTCGTCAACCGTTCCTGGATGGTGGGCCGGCGGGCGGCCGTCTCGAGCATCGTCACGAGGTTGGAGAGGCCGGTGATCCGGCTGGCGTCGGGGATGTAGGCGACATGGGCGTGACCGAAGAAGGGGAGCAGATGGTGCTCGCAGATCGAGTAGAAGGGGATGTCGCGGGCCACGATCATCTCGTCGTGGTTGTCCACCCGGTAGATACGGATCTCCTCCTGGAAGGATCGGCCGATCCCGCTGAAGATCTCCTCATATGCCTCGGCCACCCGTTCCGGGGTGCGCCGGATCCCCTCCCGGTCGGGATCCTCGCCGATCCCTTCGAGAATCAGCCGGACTCCGGCCATGATCTTCTCCCGATCCATGCTCACCCCCCGTCGGACGGCGATCC
>CAYSYY010000007.1:0-13319 GCA_964435265.1 uncultured Gemmatimonadota bacterium | reverse complement strand
ACTCCGGCCATGATCTTCTCCCGATCCATGCTCACCCCCCGTCGGACGGCGATCCCGGTTCGGATCCCCCTGGCCCGGGCGAGGTCCGGGATCCGGACGCTCCGCGCCCGGTCTCCGGCCCCGTCGCCGGCGGGCCGACCGTTCCCCCGGCCGGGGGCGGGGTCAGGGAAGGAGCGCTCTCCGGACCGGCAGGCTCCCCGGCGAAACCGGGGGGTTCCTGCTCCCCCGGTTCCCGGCCGAGCGGCTTGCCCGCTATGGCCAGATCGATCTCCGGCCCCGAGAGGATCTCGTACTCGAGCAGGGTCTCGGCGAGATTCTTCAGGCCCTCCCGGTTCTCCTGGAGCAGCTGGTCGACCTCCTTCTCACAGCTCTCGATGATCCTCTTGATCTCGGTATCGATGAGCTTGGCGGTCTCTTCGGAACGGTCCTTCTGCCGGGCGATGGCGCGCCCCAGGAAGATCTCCTCCTGGTCATCGCCGTAGTGCATCGGTCCCACCGCATCGCTCATACCCCACTCCTGCACCATCTTGCGGGCGATCTCGGTGGCGCGATGGATATCGTTCCCGCCGCCGGTGGTTACGTCGCCGAAGATCAGCTTCTCGGCCGCCCGCCCCGCCATGAGGTGCTTGATGATCCCGAGCAGATACTCCCGGCTCAGCAGGTGGCGCTCGTCGATCGGCAGGTAGTGGGTCAGCCCCAGAGCCCGGCCGCGCGGTATGATGGTGACCTTGTGCACCGGATCGGAACCGGGCACCAGTTTGCCGATGATGGCATGGCCCGACTCGTGGTAGGCGATGCGCTTCTTCTCATCATCGGCGATCACCATACTGCGGCGCTCGATGCCCATCATGACCTTGTCCTTGGCCTCCTCCATATCGGACATGGTCACTTCATCGCGGTCGAAGCGGGCGGCCAGAAGGGCGCCCTCGTTGACCAGGTTGGCCAGGTCGGCGCCGGAGAGGCCGGGGGTGGTGCGCGCCAGGATGGCCAGATCGACGTCCCGGGACAGGGGGATGTTGCGGGTGTGCACCCGGAAGATCCCCTCCCGCCCCTTCACGTCGGGCAGATCCACCACGACCTGGCGGTCGAACCGTCCGGGGCGCAGCAGGGCGGGATCAAGCACATCGGGCCGGTTGGTGGCCGAGATGAGGATCACGCCGTCGTTGGACTCGAAGCCGTCCATCTCGACCAGGAGCTGGTTCAGGGTCTGCTCGCGCTCGTCGTGCCCGCCGCCCAGGCCCGCTCCGCGGTGGCGCCCCACGGCGTCGAGTTCGTCGATGAAGATGATGCAGGGGGCGTTCTGCTTGCCCTGCTCGAACAGGTCGCGGACCCGGCTGGCCCCCACCCCCACGAACATCTCAACGAAATCGGACCCGGAGAGACTGAAGAAGGGCACCCCCGCCTCGCCGGCCACCGCCCGCGCCAGCAGGGTCTTGCCCGTCCCCGGCGGACCGAGCAGCAGCACACCCTTGGGGATGCGTCCCCCGAGACGCTGGAACCGGGCGGGATCCTTGAGGAACTCGATGATCTCCTCGAGCTCCTGCTTGGCCTCGTCGGCTCCGGCCACATCGTTGAAGGTGACCTGCACCTTGCCGCCGGTGAGCAGCCGCGCCCGGCTCTTGCCGAACGAGAACACCCCCCGCTGCCCCCCCTGCATCTGCCGCATGATGAAGATCCAGATGACCAGGATCAGGATGAAGGGTATGGCCTGCACGAAGTACACGTGCCAGGGGGTCGTCGGCTCCTCGAAGGTGTACTCGACGTTCTTCTCGTCCCAGTACTGCAGCAGCTCCCGGTCGATGATCCCCTCGGGGAACACCAGGTGGAAGTAGCGGAAGGTCCGGGTCTGTCCGCGGATCTCGCGCAGGATGGGGGAGCGTACCCGGCCGGTGACCTTGACGTTCCCCTCGATGGTGATCGAGGCCACTTCCTCGCGCTGGACCAGATCGCTGAACTCGGGGTAGTTGATCTCGATCTGGTTCCCGCCCCCCGGACGGTTGAGCGTGGTGATGATCAGCGCCCCGCCCAGGAAGATGACCGCCCAGATGAAGAGCATCCGGCTGAAATTGCTCCCCCCGCGCAGGGGGTTCTGCCCGTCCCCGGGCCGGTTCCGGCGGTCGCCGGGTCGCGGCGGGGGCGGGATCCTGTTCTTTCGGCCGTCTGAATCGCTCACAACACTACCTCCCGGGATCGTCTTCGGGCAGACCTGAGAGGGTCGCCACGTAAGGAAGGTGGCGGTACCGCTCGGCGTAGTCCAGCCCGTATCCTACCACGAACACGGACGGAATGGTGAATCCGACATACGCGACGGGGGGCGGATCCTCCTCGTCCGCTCCATGTTTGCGGAGCAGCGAGATGATCCGGACCGAGGCCGCCCCGCGCTCGTTCATCGTCCGGAGCAGAAAGCGGACCGTCGCGCCCGTGTCCACGATGTCCTCGACCAGCAGGATGTGGCGACCACGCACCTCATTGTGCAGGTCCTGCGTGATGCGAACCTCTCCGGTCGACTGCGTTCCCCCCTCGTAGGAGGAAACCGCGATGAAATCGATCTCGTGCGGCACCTCCAGGCGCCGGGTGAGATCGGCGGTGAAGATGTAGGATCCCTTTAATACGCAGACAACCAGGAGATTCTCCCCGGCGTAATCGGCATCGATCTGCGCCGCCAGTTCATCGATCCGGGCCTGCAGCCGCTGGGTCGAGAGCAGGGGCTGGGGTTTTATCTCGCGCTCGGTCGTTGCGTGGTCCTTTCCGTGAACTGCGTCACCTCGCCAGCGGATCGAAATTCACCTCGAGCGCCGTTCTTTCCGATCCGATCCGGGCTCCTTCGGCGGTACGCACCCCCGCCAGCCAGAGGATCTGGCCGGCCCGCTCCACCACCGGCAGCCGGGCCCGCCGCAGCCGGGGCACGCCGGCCTCGTTGAAGAGATCGCCCAGACCGCTGGTGCCGGCGAGACCGAAGGGATGCATCCGGTCGCCGCGATGCGGGTACCGCACCCTCAGGGGCTCCCCGGCCCGCGGCCGGGGCAGAACGGTCCGTCGGCGCCCGTCCAGGCCCGGGATCCGTTCTCCCTCCCGCAGCCGGGCGAGAACGGCGGCCTCGGCTTCGCGCCAGCGGAGCCGGCCGCCACGAGGCAGGGCCAGTGTCCCCCCTTCCGGGGGTAGACCGCCCCCCCCGATCTCCGCGTTCCACCCTGCCCCCGACGCCCAATCGGGATCGCTCCCCCGTACGAGCAGCAGTCCCCCGGCCGTCGCCTCGGCCCAGAGGTCGGGTGCGATCTGCGCCAGGGCCCCCCCCCCGGACGCACCCTCACGCCGCCAAAGGCGCAGCAGCTCCTGCCTCACGCGCGAGGAAACGGTGCGGGGATCGGTCCCGGCGCCCTCCAGAGCCGCCTCCAGAAGGGCCTGGTCGAACATGCCAAGATCGGCGCCTTCAGAGAGGCTCTCAAGCACAATCTCCCCCGGCAGGAAAGCGACCGCTCCCGCCGCTTCCCCCGTACCTGTCGGCTTCTGCGTCACCCGTCCGCCTCCATCCAACCACCAGCGGGCCAGGGCTTCGAGCGGCGGCTGGAGCCGCTCGGCCGCCCGGCCGAGGCGGGCGGCCGCGGCGAGCAGTTCAGCGTACCGCTCCTCAACCAGCTCCGCCAGCAGTTGTCGCCACCGGTTCCGGGCCAGGGTGACATCGCGGTTCGTTTCGTCCTCGCACCAGGTCAGGCTGCGGGCGCCGAGCCAGGCGCGCAGTTCGTCCCGGCGCACTCCCATCAGGGGGCGCACCACTCCGTCGGCGCGCCGGGGCAGGATACCCCGCAGTCCGCGCAGACCGGCTCCGCGCTCGAGTCTCAGGGCGAGGGTCTCGAGCTGATCGTCGAGGGTGTGGCCGGTGGCGATGAGCCCTCCGGGCAGGCGGTCGTCCCGCACCGCCCGCAGGAAGGCATAGCGCAGCCGGCGGGCCGCACTCTCGATGCTCTCGCCCGGTCGCCGTTCCTGTTTCACCCGGCATCGCTCGACGAGACAGGGCAGCTCCAACTCACCGGCCAGAGCGCGTACGAAGGCCGCCTCGGCGGCGGCGGCCGGGCGCAGCCCGTGATCGAGGTGGGCCACCACCAGTTCCCAATCCCGAGCCCGGCGCTCGGCGGCCAGCAGGTGGAGCAGGGCGACCGAATCGCCACCGCCCGAACAGGCGACCACGATCCCCGAACCGGGGGGCAGATATGTCGTGTCCACTCCGATCATGGCCGACCTGCCGGTGGTATGGAAAGGGGAAGGCGGCGGCCTTCCCCGGTCTCGACTCCGGCCCCTGCGCGAGGGGCTTCAGGATGGTGGCGGTGCAGGGACTCGAACCCCGGACACGTGGATTATGATTCCACTGCTCTGACCAACTGAGCTACACCGCCGCCTCAGTCATCATATGGTTGAATGACCGGTAGACAAGTCTACCGTTTCCATGGTGATCCGTCCATGATCCGCCGGGACGCAACCTTGCCGGTCATCGGCGGTCATGCCGAAAGAGTTTTCAAAAATGCGGGTATCGCCGAGTCGTGGCAACTCTCTTGTGACCCGGTATCCCGGCCGCCCGGTCAATCAAGCACCAATCTTGTTTCCTGAAAGGGTTTCCGCTCCCTCAAGTACCCCTGTAACAGGATGGCGGATGAGAAGGCCAGAATCATAGATGGACCGCTGCCGCCCGGGCGGGGAGGAAGGCCAGGATCATGCGTTTGTTCGCGCGGACGCGACGCCCGTCCCGCTCGATCAATCCCATCTCGGCAACTACGTTCACGTCCCGCGACAGGGTTTTAAATGTCTTCCCCGCATAGTCACGGGCCAACCGGGCCGAAAGCTCGGGAATGGCCGAGGTCTTCACCCAACCGTCATTCTCAGCGATCCCGGAAAGTTCCAGGACGAGCCTGCGCCGGCGGAGGTGGGCGGGAGAACCCTTTCCGAACCGTTCATAGACGTAATTCCGCCACGTCGTTTCCCATTGCACGTTGCGGATGACCTGGAGCTGTTCCCTCAGCTGATCGACCAGTCCCTGGACGGCGTAGGCGATGAACTCAGCCATCCGGCCGCCTGACCTGCCGGCCCGGTCGAGGTGACGGTAATATTCGGTTCGGGTCAGACTGTAGAGATTGCTCAGGAGATGCGCCGCCGGAGTAGGGAAACCGGCCTGCAGGAGGTGCCGGAATTCGACCAGACGTGCGGTCCGTCCGTTCCCGTCGGCAAATGGATGGATCCAGACGAAGTGCAGATGCGCCGCGATCGCAACCAGGATGGAGAACGGCATCTCAAGCCCGCGGGGTATGCTCAGGGTGTTGAGCCACTCACAGAACCGGTGGAGCAGGAATGCACAGTCTTCGGCCGGAGCACCACGATAACTCCCCACCATGACCGGGTGCCGTCGCAGTTCTCCCGGCACGATATCCTCATTCAGGGGAAGATCCCGCAGGATGAGCCGGTTGTATTCACATATCTCGTCTTCTGTTATCGACCCGGGCTCTCCCCGTATGGTGGAGTTCCCGATGCTGTTGCAGGCAGCGACGATGTTATCGATCTCCTGTCCGAGATACCATCTCGACGGCGGCACTTCCAGACGGCCTTCGAGGTGCCGCCGGACTTCGTCTTCGGTAAGGGTATTGCCCTCAATCGCAGTCGTGGCCAGCGCTCCCCTGGCCAGATAGACGGCATGGAGCTCCCTGGCCGAATCGGGATCGAGGGGAACGCCGGCGATATGCTCTACCTTGGAGACCGCTTCACCGAGCCGCAACCAGGTGACGTGATCCACCTGCTGAAGATCGAGGGTGAAGGTCAACCACGGATGTGTGGTTTCATATGTCCTCATCTATGTCCCATGTAACTATCGGTATCGAAAGGTATTAACGGAATTATTTACCTGAACATGTCCATTTGTTCTGAGAGTATGGAGGAGCTGTACGGGGCAGGCAAGGAAAAACGCCGGGCGGAGTCCGGACTCAGGCCGGCAGACCGTTCCGGATGACCTCCTCCATGGCGTCGGCGAACATGTCGATCTCCTGCGGCGTGGTGTAGACGTTCGGGGTGATGCGCAGGGCCTGGATCGGATCGCGGGCGATGGCGATGCAGTGGATCCGGTGCTTCGACCAGAGGTGCGCGGCCAGGGGGCCGGGCGCGATCCCTTCGATCCCGACCGTGGCCACCCCTACCGACTCCTCGGGATCGAGGTTGCAGCGGAAGTAGACCCGGTCGTGGCGCCCGAGACGCTCGGCCCAGCGCATCTTCAGGTAGTGCAGGCGGGCTGCTTTGCGCTCGGGACCGAGGGCGTGGTAGAAGATCAGGGCTTCGTTGATGGCGTTGATGTTGGCCGCGGGATGGGTTCCGATCTCCTCGAACTTGCGGATATTGTCGGCCTTCGGATCGGCGGCCGCCATGAGCGGCCAGTGCCCGGCGATCCGGTCGCGCTTGACGAACAGGAAACCGGTGCCGATCGGAGCGGTGAGCCACTTGTGCAGGCTGGTGCCGTAGTAGTCGCAGTCCAACTCGTCGAGCCGGAAGACCAGGTGGGCGAAGGCGTGGGCGCCGTCGGCGATGACCGGGATCCCCCGGGCGTGAGCGATCGCGCTGACCTCTTTCACCGGGTAGATCTGACCCGTAATGTTCATCACATGACAGAGCAGGATGGCTCTGGTGCGCGGGGTGATGTGCCGCTCGAATTCACGGGCCAGTTCGAACCTGTTCCGGGGCGGGGTCGGCACCGGGAACTGCACCAGTCTGATGCCGTCGCGCAGTTCGCGCTGCCGCCAGGTGGTGATCATGCGCGGGTAGTCCTGATCGGTCGTGAGCACTTCGTCCCCCGGTTCGAAGTCGATCCCGAACTGGGCGATCTCCAGGGCTTCGCTGGCGTTGCGGGTCACGGCCATCTCCTCGGGATCGCACCCGGCGGTGTCGGCCAGTCGCCGGCGCACCATCTCCTTGCCGGGCTGCAGGTACGACCACATCCAGAGCGAGGGGGTCATGTTCTGCACGTCGAGGTAGCGCTTGAAGGCCTCATGGACCACCCCCGGGCTGGGGCACACCCCGCCGTTGTTCAGGTTGATGATGCTGCGGTCCACCTGGAAGGCCTGCTGGATCTGCCCCCAGAAGAGCTCGTCCTGGGCGGCCTCCTGCGGCGCCACGCCGGCCATGTCGCGCGAGGCGGCGAGGATGCGCTCGAAGCCTCCGGCGCTCAAGGTGGCCGCGGCGGCGAGCGAACCGGCGGTCGAGCGGTTCAGAAAGGTGCGTCGGGAGAGGGTCATGTCTGCCTCCGGGGATACGGGTCAGGGCTTCATCAGCGAGCGGCTGAGGATGTCGATCTCACGGGCCAGCCAGCCGGTGGTGGCGCGGGGATCCTCGACCAGGCGCCGGGTTGTGATCGGCACCAGGAGGCTGCCGATGAAGGTCTGCATCAGCGAAAAGAGGAACTGCCCCTCGTCGGGACCGGTCGCCAGGGTGCCGGCGGCGCGTTCCAGGTGGGTGAGGAGTTCCTCGCGGTGCTCGAAGAGGATGACCACGAGGTGGTAGCGGAAGGAGGTGGTGAGCCCGGCGGTCTTGTGATGGCACAGGTAGTAGGCGCGGGGTCCTTTGAGGGGCGCCGATTCCCGCAGCGCCTCCATGACCGTATTCACGCAGACCTTTTCGAAATTGGCCGGATCGTAGATATCGGTCATCGCCCCTTCACCCCTTCCGGCCCGGGCCGGATCGTCGCACCGCCCGCTCATCGTATCACCCGCGAGACGATCTGTGAAATGCGGGCCAGCAGCGCCAGCAGGTCCGCGGCCGTCGCCCGGAGGAACTCCGGAACGGGTTCACCGGTGTCGGGCGCCGCAGCCGGAGAAGCGGCCCCGGCCGGAACGGCGCGCTGAAAGGCCGCCCCCTGGAGTTCCTCGAGCCAGGCGTAGAGGTCGGCCGCCGCGGCCGGGTCGCGTCGGGCCAGGGCATCGACCTCGTCCAGACTGAAGAGGACATGCCCGCGCACCCCGGCCAGGACGCTGTGGTGGATCTGGGCGGCGAGGGCGAAGGGGTCCTCCGGCATCTCGCCCAGGTTGATTCCGGCCACGATCCGTTCGGGGGAGAGCACCTCGAGGTACCCGCCGAGCATGTCGAGGTATTCCGACAGCTCGGGGGTGTACATCATCGGCACCACGTAGTCCAGCGCCCCGCTCTCGACCCAGCCGCAGGGATCCTGCGCGAAGATCCCCACCGCCCGGTGATAGTGGTTCACGATCGCCGCGCTCAGGATGAGGCCGGGGTGCCGGGAGCGGGCCGCCTCGGCGATCCGCCCGAGCAGGCCGGTGATCTCCCCCGCCTGCCAGCCCAGATAGGTGTCGGTGATCCGGCTCTCGTGAAGGAAGCGGCCGCGGCTCACGGCGTCGTAGCTGTAGTCGCAGTCGGGGAGACGGATGTAGTCGAAGTGGACGCCGTCGACCGCGTACCGGCCGACGATATCGAGCACGACGGCCCGGATGTGCTCCTGCACGGCGGGATTGGCCGGAGCGGCCAGCACGTACCCGAAGCGGTTCCCCAGCCGCAGGGTGCGGCCCTCCTGGTTCGCCATGATCCATTCCGGATGGGCCCGGAAGATGTGCGGCGGATCGGTCGGGGGGGGCGGGCGTGAGCCGCTCCACATGGTGAAGGTGTTGATCCAGGCATGCAGCCTCAGACCGCGGGTATGGGCCGCGGTCACCGCCACCTCGAGCGGATCCCAGCCGGGATCGCGACCCAGGGTGCCGGTGAGTTCGGAGCCCCACGGTTCGAGGTTCGAGCGGTAGAAGGCGTCGGCCCGACCCCGCACCTGGAAATAGATATCGGTGATACCGTAGTCGGCGGCCCGCGAGAGCAGAGCGGTCACTTCGTCGGGGGAGCGGTACTCCCAGCGGGTCACCCAGAGGCCGCGCACGACCTCGGGATCGCGCACCGTGAGGTAGCGTACCGTAATGCGGTCGCTACCGGAACCGGCCCCGGCCGGATGCTGGGCGGCACCCGATCGGACCGGGAGCAGCCCGAGACCGAGCAGGAGCAGGGAAGGCACCGTCTTCGCCGGCCGCCCCGGCTTTCTGGTGAGTGACTGCGCCGGCCGCGGCCGCCCTCTCATACGGGGGACTCCACCAGCAGCGTGACGGGACCGTCGTTGACCAGACGGACCTGCATTGGAGCGCCGAAGCGCCCCCCGGCGACCGCGACGCCCAGCCCGGCGAGGGTGCGGGAGAAGACTCCGATGAGTTCCTCGGCCCGCTCCGGTCCGGCGGCGGCCGCCCAGGAGGGCCGCCGGCCCCGGCGGGGATCGCCGTAGAGGGTGAACTGCGAGACCACCAGTGCCGAGCCGCCGGTCTCCAGCAGGGAGAGCTCGAGGCGGCCGTCGGCGTCGTCGAAGAGGCGCAGACCGGCGCACTTCTCCGCCAGCCAGCGGGCCGCCGCTTCGTCATCGTCGCGACCCACGCCGAGCAGGATGAGCAGGCCCGCCCCGATGCTCCCCGTCACCTCGGCGCCCACCCGCACCTCGGCCTCGCTCACCCTCTGCAGCAGTGCTCTCACGCCGCTTCCTTGTTTTTTTCCGGGACCGCTACGCCCGATCCGCCCGGGCGGCGGGCAGGACGACCTCGAAGATGCTTCCCTCCCCCGGCCGGCTCCGGACGAGCCGGATCCGTCCGCCGTAACCTTCGATGAGCCGGCGGGCCAGGGCCAGACCCAGACCCCACCCCCGACGCCGGGTGCTGTAACCGGGTTGGAAGATGCGCCGCGCATCCGACGCTTCGATACCCGTCCCGTTATCTTCCACCCGCAGGACGGTACTGCGTCCGTCGGCTCCGGCTTCGAGGCCGACCGTGATCTCCCCCTCGCCCGCGATGGCGTCGAGAGCGTTCTTGAGCAGGTTCTCGATCACCCATTCCAGCAGTTCGGAACTCCCATGCACCGGCGGCGCCGGATGGTAGGTCTCGATGAAGGTGACCCGGCCGCCGCGCTGGGGCGCCCGCCCCCGCATGTACTCCACCACCCTCCGCGCCACTTTTTCCAGGTCCACCTCATCCTCTCCGACCGGATTCCCGATCCGGCCGAAGCGGCCGACCACCCGCCCCAACCGCTCCACATCTTCTTCCATCGCCGCTGCGATCGCCTCCAGGGTGAGCGCTTCCCCCGCTCCCCCCGCCGTCTCCGGATCCCCGGTTCCCGCTCCCGACCCGCCGGCGACCCCATCGCCGCGTCCGGCGCCGTCCCCTCCGGATCCCCCGAGCCGCTCCCGCAGCAGCCCCATCCAGCCCTGCAGGCTCGAGAGAGGCGTGCCGAACTGGTGGGCGCTCTCCCGGGCGATACCCACCCAGAGCAGGCTCCGCTGCCGCTCCAGACCGGCCCGCAGCGACCACCAGATCAGCCCGAAGACGACCGCCAGCAGGCCGAGCAGGATATAGGGCAGCAGGCGCAGGCGCCGGACCGAGGGCGGATCGCCGAAATGGAAGATCTGGACCGCCCCGGGCATCTCGAGCGGGATCGGTTCGAACTGCCGGTCGAAGGCGTGGGCTCGGGTCGCAGCCCGCTCCCGGGCGGCCGGATCGGCCGCGGCTCCTTCCGGCATGGGGCGCCACGACAGCGGTGCGCCGGTCGTGTCGGTCACCACATAGGGGAAGTCGTAGCGGGCGATGAGCCGGCTGACCGCCTCGTCGAGGCGGGAACTGGTCGTGGAGGTATCGGTCGCCACCGCGCTGATGAGTTCGGCATAGGAACGGGTGAAGCGGCGCAGGTCGTCGCGTAGCCGTTCGACCTGCCGGTTGGTATGGGCGATGCTGACGGTGACGGCGGCCGCCGCGATCAGCAGGGCCAGCACCTGCAGCCAGAAACTCTTCCCCCGCCCCGCCGGGCTACCCCGTGCCATGATCGGAGGGGGAGAGCAGCGGGGTGCCGCCCAGATAGGGCCGCAGGGGCTCGGGCACGATCACGCTCCCTTCGTCGGTCTGGAACGTTTCGAGCAGAGCCACGAAGAGCCTGGGTACGGCCACGCCGCTGGCGTTGAGGGTATGCGGATAGGCGACCCGGCCGTCGGAGGAGCGGCGGTAGCGGATCCCGGCCCGGCGGGCCTGGAAATCGCCGAAGTTCGAACACGAGGAGACCTCGAGCCACCGCTCCGAGCCCGGCGCCCACAGTTCCAGGTCGAAGCAGCGGCGGGCGGCGAAGGAAAGGTCGGCGGTGCAGAGCTCCCTCACCCGGTAGCACAGGCCGAGCTCATCGAGCACGCTGCCGGCGTGGGCGAGCAGGAGCTGGTGCTGCGTCTGGCTCGTCTCGGGAGTGGTGAACCGCACCAGCTCGACCTTGTCGAACTGGTGCACCCGCACCAGCCCGCGGGTGTCGGCGCCGTGGGCGCCCGCTTCACGCCGGAAACAGGCGCTGTAGGCGGCATACGCGATCGGCAGGTCCCCCTCGGCCACGATCGACTCCCGGTGGATGTTGGTCACCGGGACCTCGGCGGTGGGTATGAGCCAGAGGTCCTCACCCTCGATCGCGTACATGTCCTCGACCATCTTCGGGAGCTGACCGGTGCCGACCATGGCGGGGGTCCGTACCAGGACGGGGGGCCAGATCTCGCGGTAACCGTTCACCTGCGTCTGGTGATCGAGCATGAAATTGATGAGCCCCCGCACCAGGCGCGCTCCGGCCCCGGTATAGAGGATGAAGCCGGTGCCGGAGATCCGGCCGGCGACCTCGAAATCCACCAGACCGAGCCGCTGGCATAGCTCGACGTGATCCAGGAGCGGGTGGTCGTAGACCGGCTTCTCCCCCCGGACCTCCCGGACGACGTTGTCCGCCTCCGAAGTGCCCACCGGAGCGAGGGGATCGGGCAGGTTGGGGAGAAGCATGAGCTCGTTCTCGAACCGCTGCTCGAGCTCGGCCAGACGGGCACCGGCGACCTTGACCTGCTCGGAGATCTCCCGTGACTCTGCGATCGCCGCCGCGGCGTCCGCACCGCCCGCCTTCATCCGGGCGATGCTCTCGCTGGCCTCGTTGCGCCGGCGTTTGAGCTCGTCGGTCGCGGCGATGAGGGTGCGTCGCTGCGCCTCGAGATCGGTGAGCGCAGCGATGTCCACGGTTACGCCCTTCTTCGCGAGTTCATCGCGCACGCGTTCGGGCTCGGTGCGGATCAGTCGTGGATCGAGCATGCCTGGTCAGGTTCCTTCCGTTTCATCGGCCCCGGTGTAGAGGTCGTGCTCCTGAATGTAGCCCACCACGGCCTCGGGTACCAGATGCCGGATGCTCAGACCATCGCGCACCCGCCGGCGCACCTCGCTGGAGGAGAGGTGCATCGGGGGCAGCTCGACAAGCTCCATCCGCTCCCGCAGTTCGGGCGGCCCCCCGGCCGGTTCGTGACCGGGCCGCCCCACCACGGCGACCCGCGCCAGCTCGAGGATCTCGCGCCAGTCCCGCCAGGTCGAAAAGACCTCTACCTGGTCGGCCCCGACGATGAGGTACAGCTCCGCCCCGGGGTGCTCGCCGCTGAGCTCGCGCAGGGTTTCGACCATCCACGAGAGACCGCCCCGGCACAGCTCGCGGTCGTCGACTGAAAAGCCGCTCCGGCCTTCGAGGCAGACCTTGAGCATGGCCAGGCGGTCCGCGCCCGCTGCTAGGGGAGGGCTGTCCCGATGGGGGCCGGCGGCGTAAGGGATGAAGACGACACGGTCGAGACCGAGGGCGTCCCGGACCCCGCCGGCGATGGTGAGGTGTCCCGTGTGGGGCGGATCGAAGGCCCCGCCGAAGATGCCCTGTCTCATGACGGGGGGATACCGGCGCCCGGTTCGATCCCCTCCCGCCTGAGCTTCTCGATGCGTTTCCGGGCGGCCTTGAGTCTGCGCGAATCGGGGTAGTTGGCGACCAGCGCCACGAAGGCCTCCATGGCCCGCTGGCCCTCCCCCATCCGGTAGTACGTCTCCCCGACTCCCCACAGCGCCAGGTCGAGGTGGGAGGTGTCGGGGTAGATCTGGCCGGCCTCCTGGAACATCCGCAGGGCCGCCCCGAGATCACGGTCGGTCCCCAGCCGCAGGTAGGTCTCCCCCTCGTAGATCTTCTTGCGCGCCAGCTTGTCGTAGGCCAGATCGCGGTAGGCGGCGGCCTGATCGGCCAGCTCCGAAGAAGGGTAATCCTGCAGGAAGGCCCGGAATTCATCGAAAGCCTGGTAGGTCTCGGTCTGATCGAGCTTGTAGGTGTGCGACAGCTCCCAGTAGCACAGGCCGATCTTGAAAGCCGCGTCGTCCACCAGCGGACTGCGGCGGTAGGAGCGGACGATGTTCCGGTACTCATTCTGGGCCAGGAAGTAGCTCTTCTCGCGGAGGTGC
>CAYSYY010000006.1:24137-24590 GCA_964435265.1 uncultured Gemmatimonadota bacterium | reverse complement strand
AGCGGGCCTGGTACTACACCCGCATCTACGCCGATCCCCGGGACCGGGCCGGGGTATACGTGCTGAACACCGGCTGCTACGCCTCGACCGACTCCGGGGAGAGCTGGACCTCCTTGCGGGTACCCCACGGCGACAACCACGACCTCTGGCTCAATCCCGACGATCCGCAGAAGATGATCAACTCCAACGACGGCAGCGCCAACGTCTCGCTGGACGCAGGACGGACCTGGAGCGAGCAGGACATCCCCACCGCGCAGTTCTACCATGTCGTGACCGACAACGCCTTCCCCTACCGGATCTACGGCGCCCAGCAGGACAACTCGACGGTGCGGATCGCCAGCCGCACGCAGGGACCGGGGATCACCGCGGCGGACTGGGAAGGCACGGCGGGGGGTGAAAGCGGCTACATCGCCCCGAAACCCGACGATCCCGAGATCGTCTTCGGCGGTTCCT
>CAYSYY010000006.1:0-24127 GCA_964435265.1 uncultured Gemmatimonadota bacterium | reverse complement strand
GAGCCGCTCTGCCGCAGGGCTCACCGGGACCTGGTCCGGATCGATCACCGCACCGGCATGAGCCGGGACGTCAATCCCTGGCCCGACAATCCGATGGGGCACGGCGCCATCGACTGCCGGCACCGCTTCCAGTGGACCTTCCCGATCGTCTTCAGCCCCCACGATCCCGACCTGCTCTACACCTGCTCGCAGTACCTGCTCAAGACCACCAACGGCGGCGAGACCTGGAAGGTGATCAGCCCCGACCTGACCCGGAACGATCCGTCCAGACTGGGATCCTCGGGGGGACCGATCACCAAAGACAACACCTGCGTGGAGTACTACGGCACCATCTTCACCGTAGCCGAATCACCGCTGGTGCCGGGTCTGATCTGGACCGGTTCCGACGACGGTCTGGTGCACCTCAGCCGCGACGGCGGGGCCTCGTGGCGGAACATCACCCCGCCGGGGATGCCGGAGTGGGGACTGTGCAGCATGATCGAGGCTTCCCCCCACCATCCCGGCACGGCCTGGCTGGCGGTCGACAACCACGAGAACGACGATTTCACCCCGTATGTCTTCGTCACCCGCGATTTCGGCACGACCTGGACGAAGATCACCGATTATCTGCCTGACGACACCTTCGTGCGGGTGGTCCGTGAAGACCCGGTCCGGCCCGATCTGCTGTATGCGGGTACAGAGATGGGGGTCTTTGTCAGCTATCTCGGCGGTGAAGACTGGCAGCCGCTGCAGTTCAACCTGCCGCTGGTACCGATCCACGACCTGGTCATCAAGGATGACGACCTCATAGCCGCCACCCACGGGCGCTCCTTCTGGGTGCTCGACGACATCACTCCCATCCGTCAGATCGCCGACATGCCCATGGACAGGCGTATTGTCTTCTTCGAGCCGAAAGATGCGTACCGGATCCAGTGGGGCGGCGGTGGCGGATACGGCCGTGGGGGCGGCAGTTCGGGACCGGTGGGCGAGAACCCGCCGAGCGGGGTAGTACTGACCTGGGGGCTCACTGAGGATGTTGAAAGTGTGAAGTTCGAGATCATCGATCCCGCAGGCGAGGTCTTCATGACCCTGGCGAGCGGCGGCGCACCGGGCCAGGGTCGCGGGCGCGGCTCCGCGATCCCGACCACCGCCGGGGTTCATCGGACCTCGGCCTGGCTGCAGTATCCCGGCTTCCGCGGCTTCGAGGGGATGATCACCTGGGCGGCGCGCTCCCGCCCCATTCCCGCCCCGCCGGGCGAGTACACGGTGCGGATGACGGTTCTATCGGGCGGACGGGCCGAGGCTTTCGAGCATACCTTCAGGTGGCTGGCCGACCCGCGCAGCGGCTCCTCCGACGCCGACCTGCAGGCCCAGTTCGATCTGGCCAGGCGGATCACAGAGCGCACCAACGAGGCCAACGACGCCGTCTGGACGATCCGGGAGCTGAAGCGGCTCATCGCCGAGGCGGCTTCAGCGACCGGAAACCGCACCCTCGAACGGGCGGCGGAGGAACTCACCGCATCACTCTCCGGTCCCGAGGCCGAGATCTACCAGGTCCGCAACCGCAGCGGCCAGGATCCCCTCAACTTCCCGATCAGGCTCAATGACAAGATCGGAGGCCTGCTGGGGGTGGTGCTGAGCGGAGACTACCGGCCGACCGACCAGTGCTACGAGGTCTTCGCCGATCTCTCGGCTCAGCTCCAGGTTCAGCTCGACGCCCTGGCGCGGATCTATGACACCGACCTGGCCGCCTTCAACGCTCGTCTGCGCCGGCTCGGCCGTCCCGAGATCGCGGTCCCGGTCCGGCCGGAGGAAGACAGGTAGGCGGAACCGTCGCGGCCGACGGGTGGGGGTGAGGACAGCCGCGCTACCGCCTCCGCCGGGTGGATGTGGTGGAGGTCATCGACATCGGCATGCTCATGGTCATGGGAGCGACGAAATCGAGCGTCATCTCCATGGTCACGGTGGTGGAGCCTTCATCGAGCAACCCGTCGCGGGGATCGAACCGGTACTCGCTCTCGCCGGTCCAGGTTGACGTCATCATCATCTCCACATCCATGCCCATCGCGGCGGTGGTCGTGTTCCCGGCCATCGATCCTTCGGCCCGGGCCTGTACGGTGTGGGCCGGCGCCCCGCCCGTCTCACTCTCCACCAGGCCAAGGTAGGTGTAGTGGGTCACGATCGTGATCGAGACCGCCCCGCTCTCGCCGAAGGCGGATTCCTGGGTGGTGGAATCGGTCCAGCTCTCACCGGCTTCGATCGGCTTTTCCGGCCAGGGGATGAAGTACTGACTCAGCCCCTGGGAGGTCATGGCGTTGCCGCCGCCGATGGATATGCCCCCGAATTCGACCGCCATGTCGGAGCGGCCGCTCGGCTGCAGGGTGAAGGGGAACGACCGATCCGAGATATCCATGGACCCCAACAGTCCGCTCATCCCGCCCACGAGTTCATCGGGCCCTTCGATCGAGTGTTCCTCGATGCACATCTCACCGGTGAGATCGTCGCCCGAACGTTCCAGAATATCGATCCGGGTCACGGCCGGCATACGCATCTCGATCGGGCCGGGCATGACCATAGCCAGCATCTCCGAGTCGATGGAGGAGGTCGCGACCGTTTCGAAACGCAGCACGTCCCCCGGTTCCAGGGCGTAGCGGTGGACGTACCCGGCCGGGCCGCGGCCGGCGCCCGAACCGGCGCACGCCGTCGCGAGAGCGGCCAGGGCGGGAAGAACTGATCGTCCGAGCATCCGGGATGAGATCGTCATGATCCGACCTGCCTTGGTTCAGGGTTCGACGGGCGACCGCGGAGGGCCGCGGGACCTGTAATTATACGGAGAGAGGGTAGTGCCCTGTCACGCAACAACTGTGGTATTCGAGCGGCGCCGCATCCCGACCGGCGGCGTTGCGCCTCCTCGGCATAGCCACCACTATTCCTCGTCGCCGCGCCTGGCCGGTCGGGCGCAGCGTCACTCTCGGTACCGACATTCGTCACGTGACATGACTCTAGGTTCTTTTCAGCGATCCGTCCAGCCGCCCGACCAGCGCCGCAGCATGGCGAGCAGGCGCCGGCGTCCTGACGGCCGGTCGACGGGCTCGATCGAGGCGTCCACGATCCGTCCGCACCAGTCCAGCAGGAGCGCCGGGGTCCGTTCGATCCCGAGGGACGCCGGCAGATCGCGGCGGGACGACCACACCAGAGGGATACCCGCCTGCAGTCCCCAGAAGGTCCGGCGGGCTTCGAACCGGTCCCCCAGCGCCACCGCCACGGCATCGGCGCCGGGCAGGGCCAGGGAATCGAGCAGGGCGGCCGCGGCGGGGATCTCCTCCAGGCAGGCGGGGCACTCGTCGTCGGTCACGATGATCCAGAGGCGCAGGTCGGGCGCGAGGTCGGGCAGGGTATCGGGGTGACCGGGGAGGAGCGGGAGCGGTCCGAGGGCGCCGGCCAGATCGCACCCCAGCCAGGCGGGCCCGCTGCCTTCCGCCTGCGGGCCGGTACCGTGCCGGGCCGCCGGGAATCCGGCGGGGGTACCGGCAGAGCCCCGGTGCAGGCCGTTGAGCCCGATCAGCAGGACCGCGGCCAGACCGCCGAGCAGCAGCCCCAGATCGGGCCGGTGCCACCACCGCTGTCCGCCCGCACCCGTCGCCATCTCTCCCCTTACTCGAAGATCCCCCCGACTCCCCGCCAGAGGAAGAGTTCCGTCCGGGTGGTCAGGTAGATCCCGGCGTCCGGTCCGACGGTGAGTGATGAGATCAGGTTCGACCCCGGGACGGGCCAGCAGCCGACGATCCGGCCGTCCGGTCGCACCGCCGCAACCCAGATCCGGTCGTTACCCCGGTACGGGGCCAGGAAGGTGAAGAGAATGCCCCGTCCCGGCAAGGCGGCCACCTGGATCACACCTTCGCCGGGCACTCCTCCCGCCCGCCGTTGAGGCAGCCGGCCCGCCGGATCGCTGAGCGCCGTCCAGGTCACCCCGGTGCCCTCACGCCAGGTGGTCATCGCCATGCGATCGGCATCGAAGATGCAGACCGCGCCATCGGTCCGGTCGTCGAAGAGCCACCCCCGATCCCACTCCCACCGGCGGCGCTCCGCCGCCCCGGCCGCGACGCCTCCGGCCTCGACCCACTCCCCGCTCCCGCCGTCGGCCACCAGGAGCGGATCGCCGGAGCGGATGCGCAGGTCGCAGACGAGCCAGCGATCGTTCCCGAGGCTGAAGACATCAGAGGGGAACCGTTCCGCGCCCCAGGTGAGTGCGGGGCAAGGATCAGGAGGGAAGATTCCCGCACGGGCGTCCCACACCACCGGCACATCCCCCGCCATGACCAGGCGCGAGCGGTAGGAGCCGTGCGGTGAGGCCGACAGCGTCGGTCCGGGCTCAAGCCGCCGCTCCGACCCATCCCCGGGAACGGGGGTGAAGAGTACCCCGCTGCCGTCGGCGTAACCGGCGAAGAGGCGGGCATCCCCCCCTGCGGCGATGAGACGCCCGGGGGGAGAGCTGCGGTCGATGACAAAACCTTCGCGCCAGATCCCGCGCTCCCGGAAGAGATCCTCGATGTTCCCGGCCGGGTAGACCAGTTCCCCGGGGAAGGCGGTTCCCCCGGACCCGGGCTCCATCCCGGCCGTGCCTGGATCGGGCCCGGCGGTGGGGGACCGGGCCGGCTCTGCGCGGCCTTCGTCGGAACCGAGGAAGGTCAACCTCAGGATCCTGTCCCGACCGTCGATGGCGTAGGCCAGAGCACCCCGCCCCCAGGCCAGACGCATGACCGGCACTTCCAGGATGTGCTCGCCGCGCAGGCGGCCGTCCGCTTCGTAGAGGCGGACCCGTCTCAGGGTACCGTCGAGTACCCAGACCGATCCGTCGGCGGCCTGACCGGCCGCGAAGGTGAAACCGGGCAGATTGAGCAGCCGGCCGTCGGGACGGCGTTCCGGACGCCGGGGGAAGTGGTTCCATTCGCCGGCCGCGACCGGCTCCCCCGCCGGATCGAGGACCTCGATCAGGTTCCGCTGGACCCAGGCCAGCAGCACGTTGCCGTTGCCGAAGCGGAGGGCGTGCACCGCGTTCAGTTCCGCCGCCGCGAGACCGGCGGTGTCGGGATGTCGGGGGTACCGGGCGGAGCCGTATCCGCAGGTGTCCCCGCCGGCCGTCACCAGCCGGGCGACCGGGGCCCCCTCGCCGCGGAAGGAGGTGTTCACCAGCCAGCCTCCGCCGGTGTACTGGATCGACGGCGACGAGAGGTCGTGGGGCGGCACCGGGGCGCGCGCCCGGAACGTCCCGTCGGGGGTGAACCACGAAACCTGGAAGAGATGGACCACGCCGATGAGCTCGCCGTCGGTCACGAGAGCATGGGGGTAGGCACCCAGTTCGCCCGGTCCCTCGCCGGGCCCGCCGAACCGCCCGGTGACCGCCCCGGTGGAGGGATCACACACCACGACGTGGGCCAGCCGGCCGTCGAGCAGGTAGAGCCGACCGCCGAGGAGCAGGATGTCCCGCGGGAAGATGAGATTGGGGTCCTCGGAGGTTCCGGGCTCGCGGTAGATCGGTACGGCCGAGAACCGCCATCGTTCCGGGGGGAGCGGCCGCTCCCCGCAGCCTGCGGCCGCGAGGAGCAGTGCTCCGATGAGTGCGCCCGTGAGGCCGGGGAGAGAGCGCATCAGTCGATGATCGCCCCGACCAGGTACTTCGAGGTACACCACAGCTTGGCGTAGCCGTACCTCGACCAGCAGAGCCACTCGGTGACAGTCGCTTTCTCGAGACAGAGGTGGAACTTGATCTCCGCCTGGTCCATACACTGCACGTATTCCGTGGCGGGATCGCCGGTGGCCGAGACCGCCGGAACGGAGACCGGCGCGGTCAGCAGGATGAGGGTGCTCGCCAGGGCAAGGGATACGCGTCCTTTCATAGCTTCCATCTCCTCCCCGCGGAGCGGGTATCGGGACACCGGGGCAGGTGCCGCTTGCCGTCGGATAAGGCAAGCAGCGTGCCAGCGGTGCCGCCTCGCGTATCCGCGGCGGTTTTGTCGTTCGGGTGTCAGGCGCAGATGACACCTCCGGAGAGAAGAAAGAGGAGGCCTGTCAGGCGGGAGCGCGGAAACCGTCAGGTCGGGCTGACACTCGGTGCCCTGTCACGCAACAACTGTAGTACCCGAGCCGCCATTTCGCCGCTCCGGACGGCTCCTTCGAGGGTGGACGGCCACCCGGTGGCCGTCCAGGCCCCGGCCAGGGCCAGGTTGGGGACCGGACCGGCGGCGGGAGGCCGGAACCTCTCGGAACCCGGCCGGGGTGCGAAGGTGGCCCGGTGCATGAGGACGACCTTCCAGGCGATGAGTCCGGCATCACGCGCGGCCGGCAGCAGCGCCTGAAGTTCGGGCAGGAGGGCGTCGCGGATCGTCTCCGGGGTCTTCCCGAGCCAGGGGCAGGCGGCCGAGATGACCAGGTCGAGATGCTGATCGCGCCCGGAATACCCGGTTGCGGGCGGTCGGACGAAGATCCACTGCAGGGGGCTCCCGGTCACCGCCAGCATCGGTTCGCCCGTGACCGGCCGGTCGAACCAGAGGTGGAGGTTCAGGATCGGCGACCAGGACAGGCCGGTGCCCCGGTTGAACGGTTCGACCGCCCGCCACTGCGCCGGGAGCAGGCCCGTGAGCACACCGGGCGGTACGGCCAGCACCGCTCCGGCCACCTCGATTGCTTCGGTCGCGGTTCCGGCCGCGCTCGTGCGGATCAGACGGATCGCCCTGATCCGCGGGCTTTCGTCGATCTCCACCCCCGTCACTTTCGCACCGTACCGGACCTCTCCGCCCCGATCCCGGATCCTCTCCGCCACGCGATCCCACAATTCCGCCAGCGGCACGATCGGCCACCCGAGCGCGGCGGCGCTCCGGCCGGTCAGGAAGGTCTCGGTGAAGGTCATCGCCGCGAGATCGGCGCGTACCTCATCGAGCCGGGCGTTGAGGGCCGAGGTCACGACCGGCCCCCAGAACGCTTCACGCACCGACGGGGGCTGCCCGGCCTCGTCGAGCCACTCCCCGAAGAGGCGATCACCTCCGGTCCGCCGAAGCTCCGGTGCGTCCCGTCGCATACGCGCAAGCCCCCGCAGCAGGGCCGATCGTCCGGCCGGAGCCAGGAGGGGGAAGCGCAGCAGGGGGAGAAGCAGATCCAGCGGCCGGGGCAGACCGAGGGCTTCGAGAATGACGGGAGGAGACGGACGATCGGCCCGTTTCAGGAAGGGCACCCGCACCCGCGGCTGCTCGAACACGGCGTCGGCGGCGCCGGAGCGGGCGATCAGGCCCCGCAGGGCCGTGCAGCAGCCCATCCAGAGATGCAGGTTGTCGGTCAGTCCCCCCCGTACCGGATCGGGGAAACTCCCGGCCCGCCCGCCCAGACTCGGCCGGCGTTCGAGGAGCAGGACCGGTTCCCCGGCCCGCCCCAGGGCTTCTGCGGCCGCCAGCCCGGCCACGCCCCCTCCGACCACCACCCAGGGGAGCCGGCGGCCGGAGCCGGGGCGCGGCGATCCCCCGGCCGCCTTGTCCGTATGCCCATCAACACCTGTCCCCATCGCCGCTCCCACCCGCCCGCTCTCACTCGTCCCCATGTCCCTCCCCCCTTCGGATCCGCCCCCGCGTCCCTACCGCCGCAGCCGCCAGCGCACGACAGCGCCCACGGTCAGACGGAGCTTGGCCAGGGTGCCGAGCCCATGACGACGGGAGAGGACATCGAAGCCGGAGGCTTCGATCCGATCGAGCACGCTCTCGTAGAGTACCCGCAGCAGTGCCGGGCAGACCCGGGCGTCGCGATCGATCAGCGGCAGCAGCCCGGCACCTTCTTCCAGCTTCGCCCGGGCGTGACCGGCCAGCTCGCTCATGAGGGGGATCCATCCCGCCGGACGGCGGCCGGCGAGGATGTCCGCTTCCCCCACGTCGTGAGCTCGCAGCAGCTCGGCCGGAAGGTAGATCCGGTCTACCGCGGCATCGGCGCCGACATCGCGGATGATGTTCACGTACTGCATCCCCAGTCCCTGGGCCAGAGCGTACCGCCGGGCCTCCTCCCCTCCGCCCCCGAAGACCGCCGCGCAGACCAGACCGATCGTACCGGCCGCGTAGTAGCAGTACCGTTCGAGTTCGGCCAGGGTGGCATAGCGGGTCACCTGGAGATCCTGACGCATCCCCTGCAGCAGGTCGCGCAGGGCCGGCAGCGGCACGCCGTGGGTCCGGATCGCGTCGGCGAGCGCGATGAAGAGCGCACCGCGCGGCTCGCCGTGTTCGGTCTCATCCAGCCGGCGATCGAGGTCATCGAGCCCGGCGAGCCGCTCCTCCCGGGTGTACCCTTCGGCATCGGCCAGATCGTCGGCGACCCGGGCGAAGGAGTAGACGGCGTAGAGGACCCGGCGTTTGGCCCGTCGCAGGGGCAGGAAGGAGTAATAAAAGTTGCGGGCTTCGCGCCTGGCCAGGCGGGCGCAGATACGATAGACCGCAGGCAGCGGAACCTCGCGCCGGGTATCGGCGAGCAGGGGATGCATCAGGAACGCGTCCCGATCCGGGCGGCCAGCGCCTTCAGCAGCAGCGTCCCCTTCCGCACCCGGCCCAGCTCGGGACGGACTCCCAGCACGTCGTGATCGCCGGCTTCGATGGCGTCGAGGATCGCCTCTCCGCCGCGGGTGAAGAGCTCGAGGTCGACGCGGAACCGACCGGCCACCTTCCCGATGAGGGGACGGCCCGCCGCGAAGAACTCCCTGGTCCGCGCCACCTCGAAAGCGATCAGGCGGCGCAGTGCGGGAGTGGCCTCGCAGCGGTCCAGATCCCGCTCGTCGACCCCGAAGCGTTCCCGGTCTTCACCGGGCAGATAGATCCGGTCCATGGCCCGGTCGCGGGCCACGTCCTGCCAGAAGTTGGTGAGCTGCAGGGCGGTGCAGGTGGCGTCGCTCAGCGGCCACAGGGACCGGTCGCGGTAGCCGAAGATCATCAGCACGAGCCGTCCCACCGGATCGGCCGAATAGGTGCAGTACTCCAGGACCTGGTCGAAGGTGATGTAGCGGTTGATCCGCTGATCGCGGCGGTTCGCCTCGATCAGCCGGCGGAAGGGCACGATCGGAAGATCGAGCTCGCGGCGGGTCTGCTCCAGAGCGGTGAAGACGAAGGGGCGCTCCCCGGACGGCGGCGGGCACGTCCCCCAGGTCGCCATGAGGTGCTGCTCCCACCAGCCGAGCCGCAGCAGCCGGTCCCCCGGGGCCTCATCACCCAGATCGTCCACCCCCCGGGCGAAGGCGTAGAGGGCGTAGAGGTGCCGGCGCACGGTCCGGGGCAGAAGGAAGGTTGCGATCGGGAAATTCTCATAGTGCCGCCGGGTGAGGTCCTCACAGGCGGCGTAGGCCTGCTCGATATGCGGATCGCCGGAGGTCATCGGAAGGCTCATTCTCCACCCTGGAGGGACCGTCCGCAACGCATTCCGATCTTCCCGGAACTCCATGTTCGGTGTTACGGTATATATGGGTACACCGTTCCGTGCAGACGGCGACGGCATTGAGCGTCATTGCGGAATGGTGTGCCGGGTATGTGGGGAACAGCCTTTGAGCGGGAGAGCGAGGCATGGTGAGTCCCGACAGTTCGACAGAATCGGGCGGGATCCGCCCGCCCAGACGCGGCCACGCCCTGGCCTGGGTCCTCATCGTCCTGGGGATCCTCCTGACGATCTCGAACCTCTTCGGAATCAGCGAGGGGATCTTCTTCATCGTCCTCGGCGCCGGATTCCTGGCCGGATATCTGACCAACCGCAGTTACGGCCTGCTGATCCCGGCGATGATCCTGATCGGACTGGGGCTCGGCATCCAGGTCGCCGACTGGTACGTTCTGCGTATCGACGAGCTGTGGGTACCCTTCTTCATCGGCCTCGGCTTCATGGCGATCTACCTCATCGACCGCCTCACCTGGCACCAGAGCTCGACCTGGCCTCTCTGGCCGGGGGGGATCCTGGTGATCATCGCGCTCTGGGGAATCGCCCTGGAAACCGGCTTCTTCCGCGATATCTGGTGGGAGTTCACCGATCTCCTCGGGGAGTGGTGGCCGGTGCTCCTGATCCTCTGGGGCGTGTGGCTGCTGCTGAGGGGAAGGCGCGGAGCGGTCGCTGCGGCCGCCGTCGGGCCCGCACCGTCACCACCGCCGGCCGAAGCGGCCCCGGCTTCCGACGACGGACCGATCGCCGGCGGGGAGAATCCCTGAGCCCCACCCGGCATCCCCCACCCCGTGTCGGGGGCGGCCCGACGCTCCGGAGCTCCCGACTCGGAACCGCACGGACGGGAGAACCGGTTCAGGCGAAGGGATGCGTCGGCGTGGCCGCCTGAGGGGTGTAGAGTTCCGGTCCATCCTCGGTGATCAGCATGATGTCCTCGAGACGAATGCCGAACTGTCCGTAGATATAGATGCCCGGTTCGTTCGAGAAGACCATCCCCGGCTCCAGCATGGTCGCTGAATCCTCGACCAGATAGTACCACTCGTGGCCGTCCATGCCGATTCCGTGACCGAGCCGGTGGGTGAAGTACCGGTAGCCCGGACCGTACCCCCCCCGGTCGATGACCTGCCGGGCGGCCCGGTCCACATCGCGGGTCAGCGCCCCCGGCAGGGCCGCTTCCAGCGCCGCCGTCTGGGCCTCCTTCACCAGCGTCCACACCCGGCGCTGTTCCACCGACGGCTCCCCCCACACCCCGCTGCGGGTGATGTCGGAAGGGTACCCGCCCACCCGGGTGCCGCCGTCGAACAGCACCGTCATCCCCGGCTGCAGCCTCTCTTCATGGCTGGTTCCGTGAGGGAAGGCGGAATTGGGGCCGAACAGGGCCATCGCCCCGCCGCTGTACCCGAGCCGGGTGAAGGCGGCTGCGAGCACGCGGGAGAAATCGTTCTGGGTCATGCCGTCGGCCAGCGAGTTCCACGCCGCTTCATAGGCGACAATGGTGACCTGGTTGGCGAAACGCTGCAGGGCGATCTCGGCTCCGCTCTTGATCGCCCGGCAGCCGATCGTGACCGGATCGGCCGAGGTGACCTCGAGCGCGGCCGCGTCGGTGCCCAGACCCTGCACGACGTGGTAGCGGACCGTTTCCTCCAGACCGATCCGCCCGGTCCTCATCCCCCGGTCGGCCAGGATCCCGGCCACCAGGGCGTACGGGCTCTCGTTCTCCTGCCAGGAACGGATATCGGAACCGAAGCGGATCCCCTCGGCCGCCCGCTCGCGCTCGAACGCCGGACAGACCCAGGCCGGCTCACCTTCGCGCGGAAGGATGAGCGCGAAGGTCCGTTCGCTCAGCCCCCAGTTCATATCGGTGAAATAGCTCATGGCGGTGCCGCCGAGCATGAGGACGCCGTCCAGGCCCTGCGCCCCCATGAGCCGTTGGGCCTTCGCGATCCGGCCCCAGCGCTCCTCATCGGTGATCGACGGGGGTTCGTCGCCGGTCATCGGCTCGAGCGCCGCGACCGCGGGGGGCAGCTCCTGCGGGGAAAGGGGCTCAGGCCGGGTCAGGGACGGCCACGCGGCGAAGGAGACGGTGGCGGCTCCGGCGCCCGGCAGGGCCGTCTCGAGGAAGGCACGGCGTTCCATTATCTCACTCCTGTCACATTCGACCGCCGCCGGACCGGGATCCGGAGCGGTAAGGTCCGGTCCGGCGGTTTCAGCCGGTCCCGTCGCGGATGGTCAGCAGCTCCTGGCCGCGGTCGGCGACCGGGGGCAGGATGACACCTCGCTCGATGAGCCGGCACAGGGCGGCATGCACAGCCAGTTCCCAGGCGGCCAGGGTGACCTCGCCCAGGAGCGCATCCTCACCGTACCCGAGGGCGGCGGCGGTCTCACCGAGGGCCGGCAGGACGTCCATGAGACGGGGCCAGAGAGCGGCACCGGTCTCCAGGGCGATGGTCCGCAGTTCCCCGATCTCACCTTCGGCCACGATCGGGATGCGCAGCCGTCCGGAGCCATCGACCGCCTCGACCTGCCGCAGCAGGATCCTGGTCGGCAGGTCGGGCTCGCGACCGGTCAGGTACCACAACCGATAGGCCCGGATCAGCGCCGCCGCGAGTTCGACCGCCTCGTCCGCAGGCGCCGCCGCCCGGCCGGTCGTCCCGGCCGCGCCGGCCCCGGCGGCTGCGACCTCCCCTCCCGGCTGGCCGAAAAGGGTGCGGTGCAGATCGGCCCGCGGATCGAGGAGGGCATCGAACCCGAACGGTTCCCGTGTCGGGGCGTACCGGATAAGCCGGAATCCGGGGAGGGTGAGCGGGCTCGCGACGGTCCCCGGCGGGGCCTCGGCGGGATCCATCCGGTAGACCCGGAAGGCATAAGCGCGCCCGGTCGGTCCCAATCCGGACGCCCAGAGGGCCTCGTACTGGAAGAGCCCGAGCAGGTAAGTGCCCAGCAGGACGTAACCGGTCTGGGCCAGGGGGAGCCGTCCGGTTACGGGCAGGGCGGCGAGGCTCGAGTCGAGACCGGTCCAGTGGGCGGCAAGGGTATCGGCGATGGCTTCGGCCAGGGGGGCGACGACGCCACGCAGGCGGCGTACCCCCGCTCCGTTCAGGGCCAGCGCCAGGGGCTGCCAGCGGTCCCCGCCCAGCTGGCGGCCGAGCCCCTCGACCGCGACCAGCCGGAAGAGGGATTCGATCTCGGCCGCGCTCACGTCCAGGCGTTCCCTGATCTGCACCAGCGGGGTTCCGCCGGCGAGTTCCACCAGCAGGGCGTGAAGGTTCGCGTTCTGCAGCACGATCGGGGGCACCACGACCGACGGAGGGGCCAGGGTCGCGACCGCATACCGCTGGACCGGTTCCGTTCCGCCGCGCCCCGTCCCCGCGCCCTGCCCCGCGACCGGACCGGCCGCGGCCAGGAGCAGGAGGGAAACAGGGAGCAGCCGGCGGGGAAGCAGGCGGCGAAGGGGGCCGGATGTCCGGTTCGCGTCTGTCACGGTCACCTCCCGCAGCCGGGGCGGTTCTGCGCCCTGAGGCCGGTTCAGGCGTTCCGCCGTCACGGCGGAGCCCGTCACACCGGTCGGCTCAGTGTATCAGCCGGGCGGCCAGGACTTCCACCGGATGATAGACCCGGCGGCCGGTGGCGTCGCGGATCTGGTGGCGGCACGAGGTTCCGGGGGCCACGATCGTGCCCCGGCCCGCCAGCGCCTCGATGGCCGGGAACAGCCGGTCGGCGCCCACCGCCATCGAGATCTCGTAGTGCTCCTTCTCGTACCCGAAGGAACCCGCCATCCCGCAGCACCCCGAATCCACCTCCTCGAGCTCGGTGCCGGGGAGCCAGCCCAGGACGCAGTGGATGAACCCGGTGCCCGCCAGCGCCTTCTCGTGACAATGGCCGTGCAGGAGCAGGTGCGCCTCGTCGTAGTCGCGGGGAGTGCGGAAACGCAGGTTGGGGAGGACCTCGTCGGCCCGGTCGGCCAGCCACTCCTCCACCAGCCGGGCGGCGGCCCGGACGGCGTCCGCGGCCTCGCCCGGCACCAGGGCCGGGTACTCGTCCCGCAGGGTCAGCAGCGAGGAAGGCTCGATACCGATGATCGGGGAGCCGTCGGCGATGAGCGGAGCCCAGGCCTCGAGGTTCGCCCGGGCCGCCCGCCGGGCCTGGGGTACGAGTCCTTTCGAGAGCATCGCCCGTCCGCAGGTCCCGCCGGGCAGGGGGAGCAACTCGACCTCGTACCCGGCCGCGTGCAGCAGTTCGACCGCGGCCATGCCGACGCCCGGTTCGGTGTAGGTGGTGAAGGCATCGGGGAGCAGCCAGACCCGGTTCCGCTCCGGTACCCGGCCGGTGCCGGCCGCCGCGACGCGGCCGTCGACTCCGGTCGTCGGGGCGGGGTCCGGCACCCGCCCGATCCCGGCCCGGGCGCGGGCCCGCTGCCAGCGCCGGAAGCGATGGATGAGGGTACGCCGGGCGAAGCGGGGCAGGGAGTGCCGGCGGTCGATCCCGATCATCCGGTCCAGCATCAGACGCACCGGCGCCGAGCCGGCGATCCAGTTGCTCACCGGTGCGGTGACCGAACCCGCCCGGCTCAGGAGATCGAAGTAACCGAACAGGCGGACCCGCAGCGGCATGCCGTGAGCCTCCCAGTAGTGGGCCAGGAACTCGGTCTTGAGCCGGGTCATGTCGACCGCGCTGGGGCATTCGGTGGCGCACGACTTGCACTCCAGGCAGAGGTCGAGGGTCTCGAAGAGCCGCTCCTCCTCCAGCTGCCCGCTCCCCGCCGCTCCCGACAGGACCGCCCGCAGAGCGTTGGCCCGTCCCCGGGTGGAATGCTCCTCGTCGCGGGTGGCCATGAAGGAGGGGCACATGGTGCCGGTCTCGAGCTTGCGGCACTCCCCCGAACCGCTGCACATCTCCACCGCCCGGGCGAAGCCGCCGTCGGCGGAGAAATCGAACCAGGTGGTGACCGGGCGGGTGGCGTAGGCGGGACCGAAGCGCAGCGATCCGGTCATCGCCGGCGCCCGTACGATCTTGCCCGGATTCATGATGCCGTCGGGATCGAAGGCATCCTTGACCCGTTCGAAGAGCCGCACGATCTCGGGGCCGTAGATCTTCTCGTTGAGCGCGCTGCGCGCCAGGCCGTCGCCGTGCTCGCCGCTCATGTTCCCGCCGTACCTCAGGACCAGATCGCTCACCGCGTTGGAGATCGCGGCCATCGTCTCGACTCCGGCGGTCTCCTTGAGGTTCACCAGGGGGCGGATGTGCAGGCAGCCCGCCGAGGCATGGGCGTAGAAGGCGGCCCGGGTGCGGTGGGCCGCGAAGACCTCGAGCACGTCGGCGATATAGTCGCGCAGCCGCTCCGGCGGTACGGCGGTGTCCTCTACGAAGGGGATCGGTTTATGATCCCCGCGCGTGCTCATCAGCAGTCCCAGCCCCGCTTTGCGGACCGTCCAGACGTTCTGCTGCTGCTCCGGGTCGTGCAGCAGCAGCGCCCCGACCGGGCGGGAGGAGGCCATCCGGGCCTCGCTCACCAGCCGTTCGAGGTGGGCGGTCCGCTCCCCCTCGCTCTCCCCGTACACCTCCACGGCCAGCAGCGCCGCCGGCTCCCCCTCGACGAAGGTCATCCGGCGGGCCCACTCCGGCTGGCGCCGGCAGAGCTTCATGAGCATATCGTCCATGAGCTCGATCGCCGACGGATCCTCGGCCATCATGGCCGGTACCGTGCCCAGGGCGGCCAGCAGGTCGTCGAAGGAGAGCACCGCCAGGCTCTTTCCCGGAGGCACCGGTACCAGTCCCAGTTCGAGCTCGGTCACGGTGGCCAGGGTCCCCTCGCTGCCGGCGATGAGGCGGGCGAGGTTGATCGGGCGCTCCGGCTCGAACCCTTTCAGATCGTACCCGCCCACCCGGCGCCAGTGGCGCGGGTAGCGCTCCTGGATGAGCCGGTGGTGGTCGGTGAGGATCCGCAGGACCTCGCGGTAGACCGCCTGCTCCCGGGTGGCCGGGGGCGGCGCGGCATCCCGGCCGCCGGCCGTGGCCGCCGTGGTCTCCTCGGGCTCGAGACCGGCGCGGCGGCGGGCCTCGGACCACGAGACGGTCTCGAAAACGGCCCGCGAACCGTCGGCCAACACGACCCGCACCCGCCGCAGGTGGTCCCCCGCCATGCCGTAGAGGATCGAGTGGGCGCCGGTACCGTTGTTGCCGATCACGCCTCCCAGCGTGGCCCGGTTACCGCTCGCCGGATCGGGTCCGAACATGAGTCCCTCGGCGGCCAGTCGGTCGTTCAGGTGATCGAGGTAGAGCCCCGGCTGGGCGGTCACGGCGGCGCTCCCCGGCTCGCAGCGCCCGGGCGCGTTCATGGAGCGCGAGAAATCGAGGACGACCGCCTCCCCCACCGTCTGGCCGGCCAGCGACGTCCCGCCGCCGCGCGGGAGCACCGGGATCCCCAGGGAGGTACAGTGTTCCACCGTCGCGACCACGTCGGCTTCGGAGCGGGGAAAGACGACTCCCAGGGGAGTGATGCGGTAGATGCTCGCGTCGGTGGCATAGAGCATCCGGGTCCAGAGGTCGAAACAGACCTCCCCCTCGAAGTCGCGTGCCAGCTGCGCCTCGAGGTCCCTCAGGCGCTCGGGAAGAGCGCGCTCGTCGTTGCTGCGGTCCACCTTCGCTCCCTGTCCACAGGCGGGTGATGATCGGTGACAGGCTCCCAGGCGTTGAGGACGCCGGGGTCGCGGTGCGGCGCCTACATGAAGGTAGTCAGGGCGAGGGTCAGATACCAGCCCGCAGGAGCGGTGAAACGGCGGGTGAGATCGAGACGGAAGAGGTCCCAGACCCGGCCGAGGCCGAAACCGGCTTCGGCATAGGGACCGTTGGCGGGCAGGGCGATCCCCCCCCGCCACGAGCGGGCGACGGCGCCATGGGCGATGATCTCCAGCCCGGTACGGGCCAGACACCGCAGGCCCAGCGCCAGCAAGGGCAGGTTGCGGAAGTTGTGCTCGGCACAGAGCACGGCGTAGCGGTCGCCCGCGAACTCGCGGTGCCCCGCCCCGCGCAGGGAACCGAAGGGGCCGTAGAAACCCAGCGCGTTGACCGGTCCGAACCAGAGCTCGCGCGGCCGGTCCCCCCGGCTCCATCCCCCGGCGGCCCGGAGGATGAGCTGGGGGGAGAAGAGGAAGCGGCTGGTGAAGGTGGGCACGGCGTACGACGCGGCCCCCTCCAGGCTGGTGTAACTGCGACCGCCGCCGTCGGGGGTGCTCCCCCGCTCCCCCGACAGACGGATCCCGCGGGCGGTGTTCACCCCTGCCGGGCTCTCCGGCTGGCCCAGGGTGAGGGCGGCGCCGAGGCGGGTCCAGCGGGCATCCTCGACCGCCACGGCGGGATTGTCCCGCGAGGCCTTATCGGGATAGGCCACGCTCCAGTTGGTCACCACGGCCAGGCTGGTATGCCGCTCGCGCGCGGCCTGCCAGGCGAGTCGGAACGGCCGGCTGTACCCGCCGGCCAGGGTTACTTCCCCGCGCAGGCCAACTCCCCGGGCTGCGTGGTAGTCGAAGTAGTCGTCCTTGAAGAGCATGGTGGTCACGGTGTTCAGCAGACCCGGATAGAAGCCGGCCTCCGGCGAGCGGGCCAGCCGGTCGTAGACATCGACCGTCACGGTCACGGGAGGTGAACCGGACTGGTTCGGTCCGGGGGATCGGCCGCCCCACTTCCCGGTCAGGCTCCCCTCCCACCACCAGCGCCCGGCGCTGAGTGCATACCCGCCCCGCCCGCCGGCCTCGAGGCCGGGCGTCAGGAGCGAATCGACATCGACCTGCAGACCCAGGAAGGTGCCCTCGACCCGGGTGTAGCGGGCGTCCAGGTTCCGGAACAGGTACCCGGCGACAGCGCCGCCCACCTCGCCCCGAAGCGTGGCTTCCTGGTCGCCCGTCTCCAGATGGAAACCCCGGGGCGAGAACTGGCGATCGAGGGTCTGGGTGGAGTCGAGCCGGGTATAGGCGTGCTCCTCCCGGGCGGTGAGGGGGAGGACTTCGTTCCGCTGCCAGAAAAGCGAGTCGACCCGGGCCGAACCGGGCAGTTCGGTCACCGGTTCCTCCCGGGCGAAGATCGAATCGGGGATCGGCACGTTGAGGTCGTAGGCGTAGATCACCGAGGTCTGATCCAGCCCGATACGGGGGATCCTGATCGGCCCCAGCTTCACCAGCAGTCCGGCCTGCAGGCGGATGTCGGCGGGCAGCCAGTACCCCTGCTCCCACCGGCTGAAGTTCTGCTGCCAGCGGATCACGAACTCGTCGATGAAGGGGAAGACGATCGGTTCGGCGCTCTCGACCTCCACCCCCACCAGCGCCCAGGTCGAATCGGCGATGCTGATCGTGCCGGCGAGCAGGGGAACCAGATTGGTCCGGGGCAGGAGCGCGATCCGGTAGATATCGATCCCGTCCTGCCGCACGATCGACTCCAGTTCATAATCGTAGTAGCGGAAGGCGTGGGGATGCAGGGGCCCCACGTAGCGGCTGCCGGCCAGCTCGAGGTCGTCGCGGCTGAAATCCACGATCGCCAGTACACCCTGTATCTCGCTGAGCTCGTCGGGCAGGTTCTCGGTGGCCCGGTACTGCCGCAGCTCCTCCCGCAGCGGCTCGCCCGTGCGCCAGTAACCGTAGTTGTAACCTTCGGTGAGGCCGGCGATCGAGTCCTCCCGCATGATGGTGCGGCGGGTGAAGGCCTCGAAACGGTAGCTCTCGAGCCCCTCGTAGATCGTCTCCTTCGCTTCGATGGCCCGGCGCACCACCCCCCGGGCGATATCCCCGGCCGAGACCCACATGACCGGCATCTCGATCAGGGTGGGTTCGAGCCGGGCGTGGTAGGTGAGGTCGGCCTGCAGATCCACCCGGAGGGTATCGGAGAGGAAACCGATGTGGCTGAAGACGAGGGTGGTCTCGCCGGCCGGCAGGCGCAGCAGCCAGCCGCCCTCGACGTTGGCGATGGTACCGCGGCCCGAATCGAGTACCCGGATGTTGGCCGCCGCCAGCGCTTCACCGGTGCGGGCGTCCACGACGGTGCCGGCGGCGCGGTAGAAGGTCTGCCCCGCCGCCGGAGCGGGAAGCAGCAGCACTGTGGCCGGGAGAAGGAGGCGGAGCAGGAGGAGATGACGGCGGAGGAGGAAGAGGAGGTGGCGGCGGCCTACTCCTCCATGTCCTCGTCCATGCGGGGTGAGAGCTGCAGCCATTTACGTCCGATCGAACCGGCGATATCCAGGTAATGGGTGACCGGGTACTCAGGTATCTCCTGGTACTGCTCGCGGATCTCGTGGCGGAGCCGGCTGAAGAAGCCGGGGCGGAGCCGTTCTGCCGCCGTGCCGAGGCCGAGCTCGAGGCCGTGCAGGAAGCTGGAGCTGGCCACGGCCAGGATCCACGTCGCCGCCTCCCCCGCCTGGGCGTCGGGAAACGAAGCGGGCCCCACCGTGAAAGCGACCTTTACGATGTTATACGCGGTTTCGGCGATGCGGTTGTCGAGATCCTCGGGACTCAGCCGCCGCATTTCCTCTCCGGCGGCGGCCTGGTCCTCCGGCACGCCGCGCCCGGTGCTCTCGTCCATGGCCGCGGTTTCCATGCGCCGCACCAGACTGAGGAACTCCTCGGTCGGGAAGATCTCGTCACCGAAACCCGGGGTGCCGCCCACGGCACCGGTGTCCACTTCACCGGCCCGTTCCGCGATCTGCTCCCGGAGCTTCTCGAAGAAGACGGGCAGGACCTCGCGGGCCTTCTCCCGGCCCAGGGCGTTGCGCAGCGCCTCGACGTACCACGGCACCCCCCAGGTGAGGAAATACCCCGTCACCTGCCAGCGGAAACCGGCCCCGCCGAGCTTGCGGCCCATATCCACCGCCCCCTCCATCATCTCCGGGGCCGTATTGCCGAATATCTGGTCCCAGTCCGGCATCGCTCTCCCTGTTCTCCCAACCGGCGGCCTGCACAACCTGCGGTGTCATCGTACCCGTACGGCCGGATTCCGGCAAATACACTTGTGACGTACCGCTGTGAGGTACCGCTGCCGGGTACATGATAGTGAACGTCCCACCCGCCGGTTGTGTTGATCGGGAAGATGCCGGCCGGGATCAGTACCCGGTGAGAAACGCCGTATAGAACTCCAGGGCCGCGATCAGCTCGTCGACCGCGAGCTGATCGGTCGGGGTGTGGGCGTGTTCCTCGTGCCCCGGGCCGAAGCCGATGGTGGGGATGTCGAAGAGCCCCATCGTGGCCACCCCGTTGGTCGAGAAGGTCCAGACGCCCACCTCCGGTTCAGAACCGAACTGCCCGCGGAAAGCCGCGATCCCCTTCTGCACCAGAGGATGGTCCTCGGGCAGCAGCCAGGCGGGGTAGTACGCCCCGGCCGACACTTTCAGCCCCGTCCAGGTCTCGATCTCGTACTCCGGGACGAAGACCTCGGCCCCGGCGGCCTGCACCGCCGGCAGCGAGCGCACCTCGGCCAGAGCCGATTCCATGCTCTCCCCTTCGGTCAGACGGCGGTCGAGGTGGAGGGTGGCCGAATCGGCCACGGCGCAGAGCGAGGGGGCGGTCGAGCGCACTTCGGTCACCGCCACACTCCCCTTTCCGAGAGTCGGAGCTTCGGCCAGGGTCGGGTGCAGGTTCTCCACGTCCGTGATGATCGGCGCCAGACGGTAGATCGCATTCACCCCCCGCTCCGGAGCCGAACCGTGGCAGGAGATCCCGCTGGTCCGCACCCGGATCTCCATCCGGCCGCGCTGGCCACGGGTGATCCCGAGGCCGGTCGGTTCGGTCATCAGAACCGCCTCGGGACGCAGGCCGCCGTCGCGCACGATATGCTGCCAGCTCAACCCCTCGACGTCCTCCTCGACCACCGAGGCCACCACGTAGAGGGTGAGATCGTCGGCCACGCCGAGTTCACGGGCCAGCGCCCCGGCGTGAACGGCCGCCGCCAGACCCCCCTTCTGATCGGCCGCCCCGCGGCCATGGATCACCCCGTCGATGAGGTCGGCCGAGAACGGATCGCGCTCCCACTGCTCCCGATCGCCGACGTCCACCGTGTCGCAGTGGCCGTCGATGGCCACGATCCTCTCCCCCGACCCGATCCGGCCGATCAGGTTCCCCATGGTGTCGATCGCGACCTCGTCGTAGCCCAGGTTCTTCATCTCCCCCCGGATCCGCCGCACCACCGCCCCCTCGTCACCTGTGACCGACGGTATCGCCACGATCTCACGGGTAAAGACAATGAGTGCATCGGCGCGCGCCCGGGCGGCCGCGGCGATCTGCTCCTTCATATCCTGCTCCCGGTCCGGCACCTGTTCCCCCGGCACCGCTCGATGAGGTGCCGCTCGGCTCAATTGACTTTTAATGAAGGAGCGTGATATACATCACACTGCCCGGTCACCATCATGACGACTGCTCAACGCGGATACAAGCCGGGTCGCGGCGCAGCACCTTCGTGGGGATGCGTACGGCATGAGATGTAAGACACTTCACCGAACCGCGTGGCCGATGTTCGCGGTTCTGCTCGGCATCTCCCTCCCGCCTCTGCGCGCCCGGAGTGAATCGCCCCTCCCCCCCCTCCCCCAAAGCGCCGATCCTCAGGAGCCGATGCTGGTAGGCGTGCTCGAACTCGAAGCCATCAGCGTGACGCCTGATGAGGCCCGCGGCATCACCGAGCGGCTGCGCACCTGGCTCATCCGCACCCGGACCTTCACCGTCATCGAGCGGGGCCGGATGGCGGAGATCCTCGAGGAACAGGGCTTCCAGGGCAGCGGCGCCTGCGATACCGACGAATGCGTGGTGCAGGTCGGCAGGATCCTGGGGGTGCGCAAGATGGTGGCCGGCAGCGTCTCCCGGGTGGGCACTATCTTCTCGCTCTCGATACGGCTCATCGACGTCCAGTCCGGGCGCATCGAGCTGGAATCCTTCAAAGACGTGTCCGGGGGAATCGAAGAAGTCCTGCTCCAGGCGACCCAGGAAGTGGCCAACGAACTCGCCGCCCGGGTCCGGGGCGAAACAGGTGAGCCCCAGCCGACCGCACCCGCCGGCCCCACCACCGCGCAGATCACGATCCAGAGCACGCCGCCCGGTGCGGCGATAGCTGTCGACAGCCGGGACACCGGACAGACAACCCCGGCCACGATCACCCTGACCGCCGGCGGACACGATGTCACCCTCACCGCCGAGGGGTACCGGACGAACACCCAATCCATCCTGGTCACCGCCGGAGAGGACGCCACCCACCGCTTCCCCCTCCTCGCGGTCTCGCGCGGGTACCTGAGTGTCACCACCGATCCACCGGGGGCCACCGTGCTGATCAACGGCATCGAGGCGGGACGGACCCCACTGCCGCGGCACGCCCTGGCCGAGGGCACCCATTCGGTCGAGGTCCGGCTCGCCGGTCACGAACCCCAGACCCGGCAGGTGGCCGTGCAGTCCGGCTCCCCCGTCAATCTCGACCTGCGTCTGGTGCGCTCGGGCTCGGGCCGGATCACCCTGCAGAACGCTCTGGCCGGATCGGTCCTGCTCGTCGGCGGCGACGAGGAGCAGCGTGCGACCCTGGGCTCGCCCGCCCATGAGCTGGACCTGCCGCCGGGCACCTACCTGGTCACGGTCCGGGCGAAGGGCTACGGTCGCTGGCAGCGGGAGATCGAGCTGGGTGACGGCGACGCGCTCACCTTCCCGCTCCTCCACCATCCGAAATCGCGGTTCGCCGCCGGGTTGTTCTCCCTCATCGTGCCCGGCACCGGCCAGGCCTACTTCGGCCGGCCGGGGCGGGGATTCATCACCCTGGCGGCGGGGGCGGCGGCGATCGCCTACGGTCTGTCGAACTTCGACCGCTACGCCGGCCTGCGGGATGACTACAACAGCCTGCGCGCCGACTACGCGGCCGCGACCGTCTACGCGGATCTGGTCGCGATCAAGGCCGATCTGGACGAGACCTACACCGAGCTGCAGTCCGAGCGGGATGAGCTCGGCACCGCCGTCGGCGTCATCGGCCTGGTCTGGTTCCTGAACGTCGTCGATGCTGCACTCCTGCAGCCGCGCGCCCGCGCCCTTCCCGGCGCCGGTGGCGCGCCGGGATCGGCTGCGTCACCTGAACTCGTTCTCGACACCCGGAACAGCAGGCTCTCGCTGTGCCTGCGGGTGCCCCTGCGGCCATGAGGCGGCGCCGCGGCATCTCTGCGGCCGGATGCTCCGGCCGGACCCATCTCCCCGAATCATCCCGGGGCGGCAGATTCTCCGCATCGCTCTCTCCATCGATCCGAAAGATCACGGTCCTGCTCGTGCTCCTGCTCGCGGGTACGGCCGGCTGCGACATGATCGTGGACCTGATCGAGGAACCGCCCGAAGAACCCCCCGTCGACAACCCGCTCGATCCCGATCCGGGGAATCCGAACTTCGTGCCGCCGAGCACGACCATCCTCTCCCCCTCGAGCGGCGCCACCTCCACCACGGCCAGCGTCACGGTCACCTGGCAGGGCAACCAGGGCGTCGTCGCCTTCCAGGACAGCCTGGCCGGCGGCCGCTGGTCGGCCTGGTCGAGCCGTACCTCGCGCACCTTCGGACCGCTCGATGAGGGGAGCCACACTGTCTTCGTCCGGGCTGCGTATGACACCACCGTGGCGGTGCTGATCGAAGACACCCCCGCCAGCGTCAGCTTCACGGTCGATGCGGTGCAGGGCACCTCGCTGCGCTTCAGTCCCCCCTACCTCGAGGGCCCCCGGACCGGCGACATCGAGGTGAGCCTGGTGGCCGAAGACGTGACCGACCTGATGATGGTGAAGGCCGTCTTCACCTTCGACCCCGACGTGATCACGATCGATGACTGGAACGAATCCGATTTCCTGGTCTCCAACGGGGGGACGGTCCTCGCCTACGCCGTGGTGGACAACGCGGCCGGCCGCTTCGAGATCAACCTCTCGGTGGTCGGCGCCGATCCGGCCGGGGTGAGCGGCACCGGCACCCTCATCACCCTCACCTTCGCCGGCACCGCCGCCGGGCTGTCGTCGCTCACCTTCGTGGACGCCGAGACCGAGCTGCGCGATCCTTCGAACGATCCGATCGCGATCGTGCAGCTGGTCGACGCCCAGATCAGGGTGCGGTGATGAGCGGGCGGACGAGGCAGAGGATCCCGGGTCGTAAAGCCCGCTCCGTGCCCTGCCGGATGTTCCCGGCGGTTCTGCTGCTGAGCCTGACAGCCGCCTTCCCGCCTGAGGTTTCAGCCCAGGGTACTCGCCCGTCGATCGCCGTCTACCAGCCGACCGGCACCCAGGCCGGGGAAGTCACGATCCCCTTCAGCATCACCGATCCCGAGAGCGATCCGGTCGGATTGAAGGCCGAGTACTCCATCAACGAGGGCGGCTCCTGGACTGCTGCTTCAGTCAGCAGCGACACCTCGGATATCGCAGCCGCCGGCTATGCCGCCAGCCTGCTCTGGCAGAGCGCCACCGATTTCCCGGGTCAGGAGATCGACCGGGTCTGGTTCCGCGTCACACCGCACGACGCCGGCGGCTGGGGCCCGGTGGATATCACCCACATCGACATCGACAACCAGGCGCCCCGGTGGGGCGAGGTGTACGGGGTGATCGGGGATTCGATCATCACTTTCAGCTTCCACGAACCGGTCATGGAGGCGGCCGCCACCGATCCGGCCAGCTACACCCTGGACCAGGGCCTGACCGCGGCCACCGTCACCATCGGCGAGCAGTGGACCACCCTGGCTAACATGC